>NZ_JAQYWT010000318.1:0-413 GCF_036322545.1 Streptomyces sp. SP18BB07 | reverse complement strand
CGGGTGTACCACAACCTCCGTGCGGCGGACGGTTCGTGGAGTGGTGCGCGGCAGGCGGACGGGAACGGGAGCATCGCGAAGGTGGCTGCCGCGACGACGCCGAACGGTGATCTGCATGTGGCGACGTTGCTGAGTGGCCGGGTGTTCCACAACATCCGTCATGCGGACGGTTCGTGGACGGGTGCGGTGCAGGTGGACGGCAACGGTGCGATCGGTGATGTCGCCGTGGCCGGTGGCCCGCGTGGTGAGCTGCACCTGGTGACGCTGTTGAGCGGTCGGGTGTACCACAACCTCCGTGCGGCGGACGGTTCGTGGAGTGGTGCGCGGCAGGCGGACGGGAACGGGAGCATCGCGAAGGTGGCTGCCGCGACGACGCCGAACGGTGATCTGCATGTGGCGACGTTGCTGAGTGG
>NZ_JAQYWT010000317.1:0-60915 GCF_036322545.1 Streptomyces sp. SP18BB07 | reverse complement strand
TGGGCGGGTTCTCGGCGTAGGCGATGGTGCCGTCGGGGCGGTGGTGGAACCACTCGGGGTGCTTGTCGACCCAGGGGTGGTCGGGGGAGCACTGCAGGGCGAAGTCGAGGGCGACTTCCAGGCCGTGGGCGCGGGCTTCGGTGACGAAGTGGTCGAAGTCGTCGAGCGTGCCGAGGTCGGGGTGGATGGTGTCGTGGCCGCCTTCGGGGGAGCCGATGGCCCAGGGGACGCCGACGTCGTCGGGGGTGGGGGAGAGGGTGTTGTTGCGGCCCTTGCGGAAGGTGGTGCCGATGGGGTGGATCGGGGGCAGGTAGACGACGTCGAAGCCCATGGCGGCGATGGCCGGGAGGCGGCGGGCGGCGGTGCGGAAGGTTCCGTGGGGCTGCTCGGGGGTGCCCTCGGAGCGGGGGAAGAACTCGTACCAGGAGCCGAACAGGGCCCGTTCGCGTTCCACCAGCAGAGGCAGCGGCTCGGAGGAGGTGACCAGTTCCCGCAGGGGATGGCGGGTCAGGACCTCCTCGACCTCCGGCGCCAACGCCGCCGCAAGGCGGTCGGCGGCCGGCAGGGTGTCGTCCCGGAGCTTGCGGACCACCGTCACCAGAACCGTGTGCAGATCCGCCTCCGGCACCCCGGCGGCGGCCCGGGCGAGGAGCTCGGCACCCTCCTCCAGCACCAGCTCGGTGTCGATGCCGGCCGGGACCTTGATCCGGGCGGTGTGACGCCAGGTGGCGACGGGATCGCTCCAGGCCTCGACGCGGTACGTCCAGCGGCCCTCGGAGGTGGGGGTGACCCAGGCGCCCCAGCGGTCGGTGCCGGGAGCCAGTTCGCGCATCGGGGTCCACGGGGCCGGACGGCCCTCCGGGTCCTTGAGCACGACATTGGCGGCCACCACGCCGTGCCCCTCGCGGAACAGCGTCGCGGTGACCTCGAAGGTCTCGCCGACGACCGCCTTCGCGGGACGTCTGCCGCACTCGACGAGCGGGCGGACATCCCTGACGGGGACGCGGCCGACGGCCGGGGCCGGAGTCGGGCTCATGGGTCTCACCTCCGCCGTGCTCGGGAATCGGCGCTGGGCCGAACGGGTGCTCTACGGGCTCTACAGCCCTGCCGTGGAACGCCGACCGGACGGCGGACCACCTCTGGCGGAACGGCTCTCGCCGGTCCGGCTCTTGCCGGCCCCCTTACGGGTCCGGTCCTTACCGCTCTTGCCGGTGGGTTCCTGCTCGGGACGGTCGTCCTGCTCCTGGAGATAGGAGGGCAGGCTCGTCCGCAGATAGCGCTCGGCGGCCGCCACGGCCTCGCGGGCGCAGCGTTTACCCATCAGCACGCACAGCGTGTAGCCCGAGTCCTCGAAACTGTCCCGGGCCGCGCGGTCGGTCGGGGACGCGAGCATCACGCGTTCCCAGGTGCGGTAGCGCCGCAGATGTCTGGCCACCTCGTTCTTGGCGGGCAGCAGCATGTGCTGGTCCCTCCCGGCACTCTCGGCGGAGCACGCTTCCCGGGGGAGGTCGTGCGCGGAGGGGCACCGGCGCCTCACGGAGCCGATGCCTTCACTCATGGTGCATGCGCAACCACCGGGCGTCTTGTTGGTTCTTCAACCACCTCGGGAGTCGCTCGTGTTGCACGAATGGCGTAGCCCTCCCACTCTGGAGCTGACTCAGCAGTGATCGGTGCTCACGCTTCGTGTACACGAGGCGGGGGCTTCGCCGGTGAGGAGCCAACGACGATGAAGACCGCAGTGCCTCGCTACTACCACCTCGACGTGGAAGTCAGTCCGGAACGGGTCGGACAGGTCAGCCGCATCCTGGCCGCTCACCTCCGGTTCTGGGACCTGGAAACCCTCGTCAAGCCCGTCTGCCACAGCGCCGAACTCCTTCTGCACGCCATCGAGGAGCACGCGACGGACAAGAACACGTCGATCGAGATGTGGTGGAACGGTCACCACCTCATCTCGGCGGTGGCCGAGAACGACCGAGAGCTGCGCCCGGACCGGGAGTTGCGCCCCTGCCTGACCCGTATCGCCGTGCTCAGCGACGGCTGGGGCTGTTGCTCCACGGACACCGGCAGCACCGTCATCTGGTTCACCCAGCGGGCACCCGTCGACCAGAGCGTGCCCCTGGTGCCGACGGCGCCCGAACCGGCTCTGCGCGAAATGCTCCAGGTGCCCCGCGAGATGCCCGTCGCGGCGCTCGCCGGCGCACCCGGCGGCGAGGCCTCGGACATCTCCGAAGGCGCGCGGTGACCGTGCGGCGCGACCGCGAAGGGGTGCCCGTGTGGAGCGGGCACCCCTACCCGCTGGGTGCCTCCTACGACGGCACCGGCACCAACTTCGCGCTCTTCAGCGAGGTCGCCGACCGCGTCGACCTCGTCCTCGTCGACGACGCGGGCCGCCGTCGCGCCGTCCCGCTCACCGAGGTCGACGGTTTCGTCTGGCATGGCCGGCTCCCCGGCGTCGGCCCCGGGCAGCGCTACGGCTACCGGGTGCACGGTCCCTGGGATCCCGCCGCGGGCCACCGCTGCGATCCGGCGAAACTGCTGCTCGACCCGTACACCACGGCCGTCGACGGGCAGGTGGACAACCACCCCTCCCTCCGCGAACCGGGCGCCGACAGCGCCGGGCACACCATGCTCGGCGTCGTCACCGACCCGTTCTTCGACTGGGGGGACGACCGCCCGCCGCGACGTCCCTACGCCGACACCGTCATCTACGAGGCGCACGTCCGCGGCCTCACCCGCACCCACCCCGACGTTCCCCCCGAACTGCGCGGCACCTATGCGGGGTTGGCGCACCCCGCCGTCGTCGAGCACCTCACGTCGCTGGGCGTGACCGCGATCGAGCTGATGCCGGTCCACCAGTTCGTGCAGGACGGCGTCCTCCAGGACCGGGGGCTCGCCAACTACTGGGGCTACAACACCATCGGCTACTTCGCGCCCCACAACGCCTACGCCGCCCACGGCACCCGGGGCCAGCAGGTCACCGAGTTCAAGTCGATGGTCAAGGCCCTGCACGCGGCCGGCCTCGAAGTGATCCTCGACGTGGTCTACAACCACACCGCCGAGGGCAACGAGAAGGGGCCCACCCTCTCCTTCCGGGGCATCGACAACAGCTCCTACTACCGCCTGGTGGACGGCGACTGGGCGCACTACTACGACACCACCGGCACAGGGAACAGCCTCCTGATGCGGCACCCGTACGTCCTGCAACTGATCATGGACTCGCTGCGGTACTGGGTCACCGAGATGCATGTCGACGGATTCCGCTTCGACCTCGCCGCCACCCTGGCCCGCCAGTTCCACGAGGTGGACCGGCTCTCGGCGTTCTTCGACCTGATCCAGCAGGACCCGGTCATCAGCAGGGTCAAACTCATCGCCGAACCCTGGGATGTCGGCGAGGGCGGCTACCAGGTCGGCAACTTCCCCCCTCTGTGGTCCGAGTGGAACGGCAAGTACCGTGACGCCGTACGGGACTTCTGGCGTGGCCGTCCCCATATGCTCGGCGAGTTCGCGTCCCGGCTGACCGGCTCCGCCGACCTCTACGAGCACAGCCGACGCCGCCCCCGCGCGAGCGTCAACTTCGTCACCGCGCACGACGGTTTCACCCTGCGCGACCTGGTCTCCTACGACGACAAGCACAACGAGGCCAACGGCGAGGGCAACCAGGACGGCGAGAGCGTCAACCGCTCCTGGAACTGCGGAGCCGAAGGACCCACCAGGGACCCGCGCGTCCTCGCCCTGCGCGCCCGACAGCAACGCAATCTGCTGGCCACCCTGCTGCTGTCCCAGGGCATCCCGATGATCGGCCACGGCGACGAGTCGGGCCGCACCCAGCGCGGCAACAACAACGCCTACTGCCAGGACAACGAGGTCTCGTGGCTCGACTGGCGGCTCGACGACGAACGGCGCGCGCTGCTCGCCTTCACCCGCGACCTCATCGCCCTGCGCGCCGCCCATCCGGTGCTGCGCCGCCGCCGCTTCTTCCGGGGCGACACACCGACCCGCGCGGACCAGCCGCTGCCCGACCTGGTGTGGCTGTGGCCGGACGCCCGCGAGATGACCGACGCCGACTGGGACCGCTCCGACGCCCACGCCATGGCCGTCTTCCTCAACGGCGACGCCATCGCCGAACGCGACCCCTGCGGCGGCCCCGTCGTCGACGACTCCTTCCTGCTCCTGCTGAACAGTCACTGGGAGCCGCGGGTCTTCCGGCTGCCCGGCACCGCGTACGGCGAGCGCTGGGCGACCCGGGTCGACACGGCCGCGGAGCCCGACGGCGTCCCGGACGAGTCCGAGCACAAGGCGGGTGCCGAGATCACCGTCGAGGCGCGGGGGCTGATGCTGCTGTCACGGCCCTCCCGGGCCGGCTGATCCCGGCCGGGGCGGCGTCAGCGTTCGCTGCGGGACGTGATCGTGAACTGGGCGCCGTCGGGGTCGCGGAGCACCGCCTCGTGCGCGGTCTCGGTGAGGATCGTGCCGCCGTGGTGCTGGGCGGCCTCGACCCGGGCGGCCACGTCGGAGACGGAGAAGTGCACCTGCCAGTGGGGGCGGATCGTGGGATCGGGCGCGGCCTCCAGCGCGCCGGAGGTGATCCGGGCCACCACCTCGCCCTCGCTGCGCAGGACGACCTCGTTCGCCTCGTAGTGCACCTCGCAGCAGCCGGGCTTCTCGGTGGCCCACTCCAGGACCTCGCCGTAGAAGATCGCCGCGTCGAAGGCGTCGCGGGTGTGCAGCCGGATGAAGGCGGGGGCGGCCTTGCGCCAGGTCTCCCAGTCCGTGAAGAGCGCGCCCTCCCAGATCCCGAAGGAGGCGCCGTGCCGGTCCGCCAGCAGGGCGGCGCGGCCGGGCGGGAAGGAGAGGGGGCCGACCGCGACCGTCCCGCCGCGCTCCCTGGCCCGGGAGGCCGCCGCGTCGGCGTCCGACACGGCGAAGTACGGGGTCCAGGCGACCGCCATCTGCCACAGGGAGGCCACCCCGGCGATCCCGGCGACCGGCACGCCGTCGGCCAGCGCGATCCGGAAGTGGTCGCCGAGCTTGGCGGTACGCCACTGCCAGCCCAGCACGGCGGCGTAGAAGTCCTCCGTGGCCGGCAGGTCCCGGCTGGTGAGGCTCACCCAGCAGGGCGCGCCGAAGACGGAATGGCTGGAGACGACGTTCTCGGCGTCCCGGTGATCGCTGTCGCAGTTCATGGCAGTCGTGTCCTGATCTCGTCCGTCGGCACACCCCGGCCCCACTCCAGTGTCCAACCGGATCCGGGGCCGGTGCCCGTCGAGTACCCCGCTTCGGTGTTCCGACCCCGGTGGCGGGCGATCTTCGGACGGCCGTTCGAGTGATGACCGGGTGTCCCGGGCCCTTACCGGGCGCCGCCTCCGAGCGCGTGCGCCCGGAAGCGGATCAAGGGAAGATTCGACGCATGGCCGACATGAAGGAACGTTCCGGGCCGGGGCCGGCCGCGTCCGGCCCCGCCGCGCCCCGTCAGACCCTGGCCCTCGCGGCGATGATGTTCGCCGTGTCGATGACCTTCATCGACCAGACGATCGTCGCCATCGCCGCTCCGAGCATCGTGGACGAGCTGGACCTCTCCTCGTCGGGCATGCAGTGGGTCGTCAACGCCTATCTGCTCGCCCTGGCCGCGTTCTTCGCGCTCGGCGGCCGACTCGCCGACATCCTCGGACACCGCCGGATGACGGTGATCGGCACCCTGACCTTCGTCATCTCCTCCGTGCTCTGCGGCTGCGTCCCCGACAACGGCTTCGCCCAGACCTGGCTGATCGTCTTCCGCGCCACCCAGGGCCTGGGCGCCGCGCTGATGTTCCCGGCCGCGCTCGCCGTCGTGGTCGCCGTTTTCCCGGTCGACAAGCGGGGACGGGCCCTCGCCCTGTTCTTCGGGCTGTCCGGCGCCCTCACCGCGCTCGGCCCGCTCCTCGGCGGCTGGCTCACCAGCTGGACCTGGCGGGCGATCTTCTGGGTCAACGTGCCCGTCGCGATCGTCGCCCTCGTCCTGACCGCCCTCGCCCGCATCCCGCACCAGGCCCGTCGTGAGCGACTCGACCTGCCCGGCGCCGTCCTCGTGGCCGTGGGCATGGGGCTGAGCGTGCTCGGTCTGCAGCAGGCCTCCGCCTGGGGCTGGAGCAGCTTCGCCACCTGGGCCTGCGTCGTCGGCGGCCTCGCGGTCCTGGTGCTGTTCTGCGCCTACGAACTCCGCGTCGACGAACCACTCATCAAGCTCCACGTCTTCCGCGACAAGGCCTTCAGCGTCGACGCGGCCGTCCTGTTCTTCGCGATGCTCGCCTTCGTCCCCCTGTTCTTCTTCGCGTCGGTGTACGCGCAGGTCTCGCTCAGCGCCTCTCCCAACCAGGCCGCGCTGTTCCTGCTGTACTTCTTCATCGGCTTCGCCATCGCCTCCCAGTGGGGCGGCCGGATCCTCGACAAACGCGGCGCCCGGCCCGCGCTGAAACTGGGCACGGCCCTCGGCGCGGTCGGCTTCGCCCTGTGGGCGAACAAGCTGACGGACCTCTCGATGCACGACCAGTGGCCCTACGTCGCCCTCGCCGGCGCAGGCATCGGCTTCCTGCTCGCGCCCGCCTCCACCGACGCGGTGAACCGGTCCCTCAACGCCTCGTACGGCGAGGTCACCGGCATCACCCAGACCGTGCGCAACTACGCGGCGGCCGTGGGTCTCGCGGTGTACGGCACGATCCTGACGCATGTCACCACCGACAAGGTCGTCGAGACGCTGACGTCCAGGGGAGTGCCGGACGACGCGGCGCGGGACGCGGCCCGTGACGTCTCCGAGGCGGTCACCGGCAATCCGGACAGCCAGGCACCGGGCGGGGACAGCGAGGTCGCCACGGTGATGCGCGACTCGATGGACGCCATCCGCATGGACTTCGCCGAGGCCAACCAGTGGGTGTTCTACGGCATGGCCATCGCGCTCGGCATCGGGTTCCTGTGCGCGCTGCGGCACCCGGGCACCCGGGTCACCGAGGAGACACGGACACCCGACCGGGAGCCCGTGCACCACTGACGGCGGCACGGGCCCCGGACGTGTGCGGCTTCAGGCGGACTCCCGCCGCACCAGCTCCGTCGGCAGGATCACCGCGGCCGGGGCCTCGCCGCCGATCTGCGCCAGCAGGACCCGCACCATCTCGTTGCTGATCCGGTCGTAGGGCTGGCGGATGGTGGTGAGGGCCGGGACGGACTCCGTCGCCGCGGCCGAGTCGTCGAAGCCGCCCACGGACACGTCCTCGGGGACCCGGCGGCCCGCCCGGCGCAGCGCCGCGAGGGCGCCCTGCGCCATCAGGTCGGACGCCACGAACACGGCGTCCATGTCGGGGGCCCGCTCCAGCAGCAGGTCGGTGCCCACCTCGCCGCTGGCCCGGCTGTAGTCGCCGGAGGCGATGAGCCGCTCGTCGATCTCGACACCGGCCTCGGTGAGCACCTCCTTGTAGCCGGCGAGGCGGTCGACACCGCCGGGCGAGTCCAGCGGGCCGGTCACGACACCGATCCGGCGGCGGCCCAGCGACAGCAGATGGCGCACCATGTCCCGGGCGCCGTCGCGGTCGTCCGCGGCCACGTAACTCACCTTGGAGCCGGGCGTCATGGGCTTGCCGCACTGGACGAGGGGGATGCCCGCCTCGCGCAGCTCCTGGGCGACCGGGTCCGCGGAGTGACTGGACACCACCAGCACCCCGTCGACGTGGCCCGCCGTGATGTACCGCGTGATCCGGCGCCGCTCGTCCTCCGTACCCGCCACCATCAGCAGCAGCGGGATGTCGTGCGCGGCCAGCGCCTGGGTGCAACACCGCAGGAGGACATTGAAGTTGGGGTCCTCGAAGAGCTTCTCCTGCGGTTCCGTCAGCAGGAAGCCGATCGAGTCGGAACGCCCGGTGATCAGCGAGCGGGCGTGCCGGTTCACGACGTAACCCGTCCTGCGGATCGCGGCGTTGACCGCCTCGGCTGCCGTCGGGCTGACGTAGTGACCGCCGTTGAGCACGCGTGAGACGGTTCCCCGGGAGACTCCCGCCTCGCGCGCCACGTCGTGAATGGTCGGCGGTTTGCGCCTGCCCCCCGTGTTGCTCATGGTCATGACTTTACGGCTCCGGAGAGCAGATCGAGGCTCCAGAACCGCTGGATGACCAGGAAGAGCGCGATCAGCGGGATCACCGCAAGCAGCGCGCCCGTGATCACCAGCGTGTAGAGCGCCGGCGTGTTTGACCCTTGTTCGAGGAGCGTGAACAGGCCGAGGGTGATCGGGAACTTCTCGTCGTCGCTGAGCATGATGTACGGCAGCAGGAAGTTGTTCCAGACCGCCACGAACTGGAACAGGAAGACCGTCACCAGCCCCGGCACCATCATCGGCAGCGCGATCCGGGTGAAGATCCGCCACTCGCTCGCCCCGTCCATCCGCCCGGCCTCCACCACGTCGCCGGGGACCGCGGCAGCGGCGTAGATCCGGGACAGGTACACGCCGTACGGGGAGAGGACCAGCGGCAGCAGCACCGACCAGTAGCTGTCCGCCAGGTCCGCCTTGGCCATCAGCAGGTACTGCGGGATCGCCAGGATCACCGGCGGCATCAGCACGCCCGCCATCAGCACGTTGAAGACGGCCTCGCGGCCCTTGAAACGGTAGATCGCCAGCGCGTAGCCGCTGATCGCGGAGACGGCCGTCGAGAGGACGGCGCCGAGGCCCGCGTACAGGGCGGAGTTGCCCATCCACTGCCAGTAGACGCCGTCCCGGTAGGCGTTCAGGTCGGACAGGTTGTCCGCGAACCCGGTGCCCGGCAGGAAGGTGAAGGTGGAGAACAGCTCGCTGCCCGACTTGGTGGCCGCGATCAGCACCCAGGCCACGGGCAGCAGACAGTAGATCGCGCCCAGCAGCAGGGTGAGCGTCGGGACGAGGGCGATCCGGCGGCGCAGCGGCGGGCCCTGGGCGGTGCCGGGCGTGGTGCCGGCCGCCGGGGCGGCCTTGCGTACGGCAAGAGAACTCATCGTGCTGCCTCCTGCTTCTGACGGGAGTTCGCGGCCCTCAGGAAGCCGAAGGAGAGGACCAGGGTGGCCACGGCGATGATCACCGCGCCGGCTGCCGCCGCATAGATGTCGCCCTCGCCGAACGCGTCCCGGTGCACCTTCATCAGCGGACTCCACGTCGTGGAGACCGAGTTGGTGAGGGGCTTGAGAGTGGTGGGCTCGCTGAACACCTGGAGCGTGGCGATGATCGAGAAGAAGAAGGTCAGCACCAGCGACGGCGCCACCATCGGGATCTTGATCCTCAGCGCGATCTGGAGCGGCGTCGCGCCGTCCAGCTTGGCCGCCTCGTACACCTCGGCGGGGATCGACTGGAGCGAGGTGTAGATGACGATCATGTTGAACCCGGTGCCGCCCCACACCGCGATGTTCGACAGCGCCGCGTACAGGCCGCCGCCGTCCAGCAGGTCAGGCTGCGGCAGCCCCAGCTTCTCCAGGACGAAGTAGAAGGGGCTGACGTCGGGCAGGTAGAGGAAGCCCCAGAGCAGGGCCGCCACGACGCCCGGGACGGCGTACGGCAGGAAGATCGCCAGCCGGGTGAACGGGGCGAGGCGCACCTTGTCGCTGTCCAGCATCAGGGCGAGGACCAGGGCCAGACCGAGCATGACCGGGACCACGATCGCGCCGTAGCCGAGGACGCGCAGGGCGCCGTCGATCAGCTCGGGGTCGGTCAGCGCGCCGGTGTAGTTCTCCAGGCCCGCCCACACCTCGCTGCGCGCGCCCGCACCGAGGCCGAGTCCCTTGACCTGCACCTTGTGCAGGCTGAGCCAGACCGCGTAGCCGATCGGGAGCGCGAAGAAGAGAGCGAACAGGATCGTCGCGGGGAGGAGGAAGGCGTACGGGGCCCCCTTGACCCCGTACGACCTCCGGCGTGCGCTGGTCACTCCGCGACCTCGAAGCCCTGCTTCTTCATGTCGGCGACCGTGTCGTCCTGCATCGTCTTCAGGGCGGCACCGAAGTCCGACTTGTTCTTCGCGGCGGCGCCGAACGCGTCCTTGAAGGTGGTGTACGCGACGTTCACGTTCGGGCCCCACGCCGAGGGCGCGGTCGTCTTCGCGACCTCGGAGGCCACGGTGTAGAAGTCGGCCTGGTTGGAGAAGAAGGCCGGCGGCTCGGCGAACGCGTCACTGGTCTGCGCGGTCGTGGCGGCGGGGTAGATGCCGCCCTCCTTCGCCAGCGCGGTCAGCGCCTCGGGGTCCGTGTTCAGCCAGGTGGCGAACTTCGCGGCGGCACCCTTGTTCTTGGAGTCCGTGGTGACGGCGGTCGAGGAGCCGCCCCAGCTGCCGGTGGTGTTCTCGGAGGCCGACCACTGCGGCAGCGGCGCCACCTTCCACTTGCCCTCGGTGTCGGGCGCGGCCGTGGTCAGCGTGCCCGGCGCCCACACGGCGCTGACCCAGGCGATCTGCTTGCCGGTGTTGAGCGCCTTGTTCCAGGCCGGGGTGTACATCGGCTGGTTGTCGATGGCGCCCTCCTTGACGAGGCCGCCCCAGAAGTCGGCGACCCGCTGCGTCGCCGTGTCGTCGATGGCGACCTTCCACTTCTGGCCCTCGGTGGTCCACCACCGGGCACCCGCCTGCTGGGCGAGGCCGGCGAAGAGACCGGAGTCGGCGGCGGAGAAGGTGGTGAGGTCGACGTCCGGATTCTCCTTCTTCAGCTTCCGCGCGGTCTCGGCGAACTCGTCCCAGGTCGCCGGGACTTCGAGGCCGTACTTCTTGAAGAGGTCCTCGCGGTAGTAGAACATCATCGGCCCGATGTCCTGCGGTATCGCGTAGACGGCGTCCGAGCCCAGCGTCGTCTGCTGCCAGACACCGTCGGCGAACTTGCCCTTCGCGTCGCCCGCCTCGCCCGCGATGTCGGCGACCGCGTCATTGCTGACCAGGGTCGGCAGCGCCTGGTACTCGGCCTGCACCAGGTCCGGGCCCTTGCCCGCCTTGTGCGCGGTGAGGATCTTGGTGACCAGGGTGTCGCCGGAGGCCTGCTTCTTCGCCGTGACGGTGATCTGCTGCTCCTTGCCGGGACCCTTGTTCCACAGGTCCACGACCTTGTCCATGCCCGGCGTCCAGGTCCAGTACGTCAGCTTCGCCGGCCCCGACTGGGTCTCGCTGTCGTCGGAGCCGCCGCAGGCGGCGAGTGTGGTGGCGCCGAGCGTGACGGCGACGGCGGTGGCCACAAAGCGCCGGTGCTTCGTGATGTTGGGCATGGATCGTTCTCCCCTGACCTGGGTCCTCGCCTGCTGCGAAGACCATGCCATGCTGCTGTGAGCGTTCACAGTAGAGAAACATCCCGGACACTTGTCAATGGTTGTTGCTGTGCGGTTATGTTGGGCTCGCACCGCCGCCGCCGTGTGTGCACGTTCCCAAATGATCGACTCAACGGGAGAGATCCATGCCGGAGACCACCCCCACGGGCCTCACCAGGCTCGCCTTCGGTGGGGACTACAACCCCGAGCAGTGGCCGGAAACCGTCTGGCACGAGGACGTCCGGCTGATGCGCGAGGCCGGCGTCACGATGGTGAGTGTCGGCATCTTCTCCTGGGCCCTGCTGGAGACCTCACGAGGTGTCTACGACTTCGGGTGGCTCGACCGGCTGCTCGACCTGCTCCACGAGAACGGCATCCGCGTCGACCTCGGCACCCCCACGGTCGTCCCGCCGGTCTGGTTCTACCGCGAGCACCCCGAGGCGCTGCCCGTCACCGCCGACGGCACCCGCTACGAGTTCGGCTCGCGCGGCGCCATCTGCCACAGCAACACCGACTACCGGGCCGCAGCCGCGACCATCACCACCAGGCTCGCCGAGCGCTACGCGGACCACCCGGCGCTCGCCCTGTGGCACGTCCACAACGAGTACGGCGTCCCCGTCTCCGCCTGCTACTGCGACTCCTGCGCCGCGCACTTCCGCCGCTGGCTGGAGCGGACCTACGGCGACGTCGCGGCGGTCAACGAGGCCTGGGGCACCGCCTTCTGGGGCCAGCACTACACCGACTTCGCGCAGATCAACCCGCCCCGCACGACCCCCACGGTCGGCAACCCCGGGCAGGCCCTCGACTACAAGCGGTTCGCCGACGAGACCATCCGCGAGAACTTCGTCGCCGAGCGGGACATCCTGCACCGCCTCGCGCCCGGCATCCCGGTCACCACCAACTTCATGGCCGCGCTCAGCCAGTGCGACTCCATGGACTACTGGGCCTGGGGCCGCGAGGTCGACCTCGTCACCAACGACCACTACCTGATCACCGACGGCCGCCGCACCCACGTCAACCTCGCCATGGCCGCCGATCTCACCCGCTCGGTCGGCGGCGGCGCCCCCTGGCTGCTCCTGGAGCACTCCACCTCGGGCGTCAACTGGCAGGCCCGCAACCCCGCCAAGGCCCCCGGCCAGATGGCCCGCAACTCCCTCGCGCATGTGGCGCGCGGCTCCGAGGGCGCCATGTTCTTCCAGTGGCGGCAGTCCCGGCGCGGCGCCGAGAAGTTCCACTCCGCGATGCTGCCGCAGGCCGGCACCGAGTCACGCGTGTGGCGCGAGGTCGTCGAACTGGGCGCGTCCCTGGACTCCCTCAGCCAGATCCGCGGCACCCGGACCGTCGCCGACGTGGCCGTCCTGTGGGACTGGCACTCCTGGTGGGCGCAGAACCTCGCCTGGCGCCCCACCGAGGACCACGAGGCCCGCGAACGCGCCGACGCCTTCTACGAGGCCCTCTACGACCGCCACCTCACCGTCGACTTCGCCCACCCGGAAGCCGACTTGTCGGCCTATCCCCTTGTCGTCGTCCCCGCGCTGTACCTGATGACCGAGGCGGCCGGGGACAACCTCAAGGCGTACGTCGAGAACGGCGGCACCCTCGTCGTCTCCTACTTCTCCGGGATCGTCGACGAGCACGACGCCGTCCACGAGGGCCCGTACCCCGGTGCCCTGCGGGACGTACTCGGCCTGACCGTGGAGGAGTTCTCGCCGCTGCTCGGCGGGGAGAGCGTCCGCATCACCGGCCCCGACGGCTCCGAACTCACCGGTGACGTGTGGACCGAGTTCGTGGTGACGCGCGGCGCCGAGCCCGTGTGGACCTACGCCGACGGACTCGCCGCCGACCGGCCCGCCGTCACCCGGCACCGGCTCGGCGAGGGCTCCGCCTGGTACGTGTCGACCCGTCTCGACGCGCACGGCCTCGACGCGCTCCTCGGCTGGGCCGCCGACGACGCGGGCATCGCCCCCCGCGCCGACCTGCCGCGTGACGTCGAAGTGGTGCGCCGCGCGGGGGAGTCGGGCGACTTCCTCTTCGCGATCAACCACACGGCGCTCGACACGAAGGTGCCGCTGGACACGGCCGGCACGGAGCTGTTGACCGGCGAACGAGCGGCGGGCCACCTGGGCGTGCCCGCCGGAGCCGTCAGGGTCGTACGACTCGACACCTGACCAGCAACTGTGGGCGGCGACCGGTCACCGAGCCGTAGGGGTGACCGCCGCCGCTCCCCGCCCGGGGCCGTTCCTCAGCCACGGGCCATCCCCGACCCCGACCGGATCTCTGGGGACATCCGGTCGGTCCGGCGGCGCCACGCCCACGGCCTTCGGGCGTGGCGCCGCCACAGCACCGCACCACCCGGCTCCCCACCTTCGTCGAAGGGACGACGATGTTCCACGCGAGACGCGCCCTCAGGGCCCTGCTCATACCGCTGTTCGCGGGACTGGCGCTCACCACCCTGCCCGCCGGCTCGGCACACGCCGCCTCCACGCTCACCAACGGGGGCTTCGAGTCCGACGGCACCGGGACCGCCACGCCGGCCGGCTGGTCGACGTACTCGGCGGCCGGGCAGAACGCCGCCTCGTTCACCGAGTCCGGTGGCCACGGCGGCAGTTACCGCCTCACCCATTGGTCGGCCTCCGCCTACAAGGTGGAGACGTACCAGTACCTCTCCGGCCTCACCAACGGGAACTACAAGCTCACCGCGTGGGTGCGCTCGGGCGGCGGCCAGAACTCCGCGTACCTCGCGCTGAAGAACTGCGGCAGCGCCGAGCAGCGCACCGACATCCCGGTCTCCGCGAGTGGCTGGATCCGGATCGTCACCTCGATCGCGGTGACGAACAACCAGTGCACCATCAGCATCAATTCCGATGCCAACGCCGGAAACTGGATCAACGTCGACGACCTGACCTTCGCGTCCGGCACGTCGGGCGTGCCCATCAAGGGCTCCGACGTGTCCTCGCTCATCAAGAGCGAGGCCAAGGGCGGTGTCTACCGGAACAGCTCGGGCACCACCGGCGACGCGCTCGCCATCCTCAAGGGCGCCGGGCAGAACTACGCCCGCGTCAAGGTCTGGGTGAACCCCGCCGACGGCTACAACAACAAGACGCGGGTGCTCGCCGCCGCCAAGCGCGTCAAGGCGCAGGGCATGAAGCTGCTGGTCGACTTCCACTACTCGGACACCTGGGCCGACCCCGGCGCCCAGACCGTGCCGTCCGCGTGGACCGGCCACTCCTACAGCCAGCTGCGGACGGACGTCTACAACCACACCTACGACGTCCTCAACGCCCTCAAGTCCCAGGGCACCACCGCCGACATGGTCCAGGTCGGCAACGAGATCAACGGCGGCATGCTGTGGTCGGCGGGCTCCACCTCCAACTGGTCGCAGCTCGCCGGTCTGCTCAACTCCGGCTACGACGCGGTCAAGGCGGTCAACTCCTCCACCCAGGTCGCGCTGCACCTCGCCAAGGGCGGCGATCTGTCCGGCACCCGCTGGTGGTTCGACAACGCGGTCGCCAACAACGTGAAGTTCGACGTCATCGGCCTGTCGTACTACGGCTACTGGCACGGGACGCTCGCCGACTTCCAGACCACCCTGGACGACGCGGCCTCGCGCTACGCCAAGCCGGTGTTCGTCGCCGAGACGGCGTACCCGTTCCGGCTGGACAGCGAGGACGCGCACGAGAACATCATCGATCTGAGCAGCGAACTCGTGTCCGGCTACCCGGCCACGACCGCCGGTCAGACCCGGTGGATGAAGGACATCGCGAGCATCGTCGAAGCCGTCCCGAACGGCCGTGGTCTCGGGATCTTCTACTGGGAGTCGACGTGGACCGCGGTCTCGGGCAACGGCTGGGACCCGACGGACGCGGCGTCCGGCAACGGCTGGGAGAACCAGGCGCTGTTCGGGTACGACGACCGGCTGCTTCCGGCGGCGGTGTGGTTCAGCCACCGGTGAGTGCGCGCGTCTGATTGATCGGAGGGGCCGTACGTTTCGACGTGCGGCCCCTCCGGCCGTTCACTCGCCGAGGAACGCGTGCAGCGAACCGGCCATGGCCGTGACGAAGGTGTCCCGGACCGGCTCCGGAACCCGGTCCACGGCGGGCGAAGTCCAGGTCGGCCCCCGTGGCCTCGTAGGGCTCCAGGACCCAGCGACGGTCGGGATCAGGCGCGTACAGGGCGTACTGGAGGGTGTCGTCGACGTAGTAGAAGGACACCTCGTAGCGGAAGTCGACGCGCGGCTGGACGAGGATGTCGCCCCAGGTCAGGCCCGCCAGCTCGGGGCCGGTCAGGAAGCGCAGGCCGAGGGAGTCCGCGCCGTCCTTCGGCTTCACCGGGTACGAGGCGGCCTCCGGCAGCCGCTCCAGGTCCTCCGGCCGGTCGACGGTGGGGATGACCGGGTACCCGGCACCGGCGAGGTCCGGCAGGTACTGCTTGCCGACCATGTCGCCGCGGCCGGTCAGCGGGTTGTAGACACGGGTACCGAGGGCGCGGGCCCGCTCGCGGAAGGCGTCGTACGCCTGCTGTAGTGCAGGACGGCCCCGCTGTTGCGGACCACGACCGCGTCGAAGCCGTCCATCAGGGCCGCCGCGTCCAGCGGATGGCACAGGGCGAGGTCGAACTCGGCGCGCAGCCGGGAGGTGAGGAAAATGTCCTCGTCGCCGTAGCGCCGCCCCCGGCCCGGGTAGGCGAGGTCGGTGACATACAGCAGGCGGGGGCGGGCGGCCACGGCGGTCTCCCTGGTCGGCGGCGGTGGTCCGTGGCGGCCAACCTGACCCGAGGCCGTGTGGGGCGGCCCGGCCCCCTGCCAGGATGGTCCGGCGCGGGCATCGGGCGGACCACCGGGAGGCGGACATGGCGGGCAGGGCGGTTTCACGGGGCGCGGGATTCCTGCCGGAGGCGTACGTCGGGATCGGCGGCCGCGGGCCCGAGGACGTCGTCGCCGACGGGCGCGGGCGGGTGCTGACCGGTGTCGAGGACGGCCGGGTCCTGCGGGTGGACGGGCTCACGGAGCCGGGGCGGGCCCGGGTCGAGACGCTCGCCGACACCGGCGGCAGGCCGCTGGGCCTCGAACTCCTCCCGGACGGCGACCTGTTGGTGTGCGACGCCGAGCGGGGGCTGCTGCGCGTCACGACCGGCGACGGCACCGTGCGGCTGCTCGCCGACGAGGTGGACGGTGAGCGGCTGCGGTTCTGCAGCAATGCCGTCGCGCTGTCCGACGGCACGGTGTACTTCACCGTCTCCAGCCGCCGCTATCCCCTCCACCAGTGGATCGGCGACATCGTCGAACACACCGGGACCGGGCGGCTGCTGCGGCTCGCGCCGGGGAAGGGGGCGCCCGAAGTCGTCCTGGAGGGGCTCCAGTTCGCCAACGGCCTCGTGCCCTCCGCCGACGAGTCGTTCCTCGTGGTCGCGGAGACCGGCCCGCGCCGGCTGACCCGCGTCCACCTCACGGGAGCCGGCGCCGGCACGAGCGAGCCCTTCGTCGAGGACCTGCCGGGCACCCCCGACAACATGTGGCGCGACCCCGACAGCGGCCTGATGTGGGTGGCGCTGGCCGGCCCGCGCATCGGCGCCCTCGACCGGCTGCACCGCGCCGGTCCGGCCGTGCGGAGCGCCGCGAGCCGGGTGGCGGTGCGGGCACCCTTCCGCCCGCTCGGCTTCGCCGGTGTCGTCGCGGTCGACGACCAGGGGCACGTCGTCCACACCCTTGTCGACCGCCACTCCCGATACCGCATGGTCACCAGCGCCTGCGTGGCCGAGGGCCGGCTGATCCTGGGCAGCCTGTGGGAGCGCGGGATCGCGGTGTGCGAGCTGCCGGGGAAGGGGCAGTCGGGCTGACGTCGGCCCCCGCCCGGGCACACGAGGCGCGTGCGGTGCCGTCGGGGCCCGCGTTACGCTGTTGACCGGCCGCAGGACCCCTCGTCCTGCGGCGCGGCGGTGGGGCCCGCCGTACCCGAACCGCGGCATCGCTGCCGACAACGGTCCCTGCTTGCGACGGAGCGTGCCCGGCGGACACCGGGCCCCGGCGAGTAGGAGACGTACAGCGTGCCAGCCCCACAGCTCGACGGGCCCGACGCCCCCGTCCCCGATCCACCCCGCCCCGCCCCCTGGCACGGCCAGGCACCGGTCGTCGCGGTCGTCGCCGTCGGGGGTGCGACCGGGGCGGTGGCCCGCTACGCGGCCGCCCTCCTCTGGCCCACCGGCACGACCGGCTTCCCGTGGACCACGTTCTGCGTCAATGTCGTCGGCTGCTTCGTGATCGGTCTCCTCATGGTCGCGATCACAGAGAAGTGGACGGTCCACCGCCTCGTCCGCCCCTTCTTCGGCACCGGCGTCCTCGGCGGCTTCACCACCTTCTCCACGTACGCCGTCGACATCCAGCGCCTGATCGAGGAGGGTCGGCCCGCCACCGCCCTGGCCTACCTCGCCGCGACCCTCCTCGCCGCCCTCACGGCGGTCTGGGTCGCGGCGGCGACGGCCCGGCGCGTGCTTCCCGCCGGGCCCACCGCAGGGCGTGAGAAAGGTAAGAGGTCGTCGTGAACTGGGTGCTCGTCATCCTCGGCGGAATGGTCGGCGCGCCCCTGCGCTATCTCACCGACCGCGCGGTGCAGTCCCGTCACGACACGGGCTTCCCCTGGGGCACCTTCGCCGTCAACGTCTCCGGCTCCTTCGTCCTCGGCCTGCTCACCGGTGCCGTGACGGCCGGTGCCGCCGGCTCCCACCTGCAACTCCTCCTCGGCACCGGCCTGTGCGGGGCGCTCACGACGTACTCGACGTTCTCGTACGAGACCCTGCGGCTGGCCGAGGGCGGCGCCCGCTTCCACGCCGCCGCCAACGTCGTCGCGAGCGTGACGGCGGGGCTGGGCGCGGTCTACGTGGGGCTGGCGGTGGCGCGCGGTCTCTGGTCCTGAGCGCGTCCCTTACCCGGCTGCGGTACCACTGCGTCCACCGCCCTCGCAGACCTCGCAGAACAGAACTGGACCCCATGAGCACCATCAGCGTCGGTCAGGCAGTCGTCCTCGGAGCGGTGGAGGGGCTGACGGAGTTCCTGCCGGTGTCCTCCACCGGCCATCTGAAGATCACCGAAGGGCTGATGGGGATCCAGGTGGACGACAAGGCCGTCGTCGGGTTCTCGGCGGTCATCCAGGTGGGTGCCATCGCCGCGGTGCTCGTGTACTTCCGGCACGACATCGCCCGCATCGGGTCCGCCTGGTTCCGGGGGCTGTTCGACGCGGGGGAGCGGCAGGAGCGCGACTACCGGTTCGCGTGGTGGGTGATCGCCGCGACGATCCCCATCGTCGTCGTGGGGCTGGCCGCCCGGTCGCTGATCGAGGGGCCGCTCGCCTCCCTGTGGGTGGTGGCCGGCTCGCTGGTCGTCGGCAGCGGTGTGATGTGGGTCGCCGAACAGGTGGGCCGGCGCAGGCGTGCCGAGGAGGACACCCGGTTCCGGGACGCGATGCTCGTCGGCGGTTCGCAGATCCTCGCTTTGCTGTTCCCCGGCTTCTCCCGCTCCGGCGCCACCATGTCCACCGCGCTGCTGCTCGACCTCGACCGGGTCGCCGCCACCCGGCTCTCCTTCTTCCTCGGCATTCCGGCCCTCACCGGCGCCGGGCTCTACGAGCTGAAGGACGCCCTCGGCGCGGGCGTCGGCGCGGCCCCGCTGATCGCCGGCACCGCCGTGTCGTTCGCGGTCGCGTACGCCTCCGTCGCCTGGCTGCTGAAGTTCGTGACCAGGCACTCGTTCAACGTGTTCATCTCCTATCGGATCGTGGTCGGGGTGCTGCTGTTCGGGCTGCTCGGCGCGGGTGGACTGAGCTGACCAGCTCAAAGATCAAATCAGGGGGCTCTTGACAGCTCCCTCCCGTCACCCGCAGGATCACCCCCGTGAACCTGTCAGACAGCCAGACAGGTGGCTCGGCACCCCGGCGCGTCAGCGCCATGGAAGCGGTGCTCACCCACCTCCGCGACGCGATCGAGCGCGGCAAGTACGCCATCGGGGACAAGCTCCCCTCGGAGGCGGAGCTCTGCCGACAGCTCGAAGTGAGCCGTCCGGTCCTGCGCGAGGCCCTGCGCGCCCTCCAGGTGATGGGGCTGACCCAGTCCCGTACCGGCAAGGGCACCTTCGTGATCGCGAACGCCGTCGAGGACCCCACCTTCGGCGACTACGTGGCGAGCGACCTGCTGGAAGTGCGCCGGCACGTGGAGATCCCGGTCGCCGGGTACGCGGCCGTGCGCCGCACCCCGGAGAACCTGGACCATCTGGCCCACCTGCTGGACCGGATGGAGCGGGAGACCGACACCACCGCCTGGGTCGCGATGGACACCCTCTTCCACCTGGCCGTGGCCGAGGCCGCCCAGAACCCGGTGTTCCGCCGGGTGATCGAGGAGATCCGGGACGCGCTGGCCCGCCAGTCGGCCTTCCTCAACGAGCTGGGCGGCCGGCGCGAGCAGTCCAACCGCGAGCACCGGGCCATCGTCGAGGCGCTGATCGACGGTTCCGCCAACGACGCGGTGGAGGCCATGTCCCACCACCTCGACCGCGTCGAGACCACCCTCACCGACATCGTGCGTTCCCCGCGCACGGACAGCTCCACGGAAGGCGGACCCGAGGCGTGAGCGAGCAGTCCCTCGAAAAAGACGTCGTAACCGGCGGGAATTCCGCCCATGTCGACGCCGGAGACGCCGGCTACAGCAAGTCCCTGAAGTCCCGCCATGTCAACATGATCGCCATCGGCGGCGCGATCGGCACCGGCCTCTTCCTCGGCGCCGGCGGCCGTCTCGTCGACGCCGGCCCGTCCCTGTTCATCGCGTACGCGGTCTGCGGAGTCTTCGCCTTCCTCGTCGTCCGCGCCCTCGGCGAACTGGTCCTCTACCGGCCCTCGTCCGGCGCCTTCGTGTCCTACGCCCGCGAGTTCATGGGTGAGAAGGGCGCGTACACGGCCGGCTGGATGTACTTCCTGAACTGGGCCACGACCGGGATCGCCGACATCACCGCCGTCGCCGTCTACACCCACTACTGGGGCATGTTCTCCGACGTGCCGCAGTGGGTGATCGCCCTGGTCGCCCTCGCGGTCGTCCTCGCCGTGAACCTGATCTCCGTGAAGATGTTCGGTGAACTGGAGTTCTGGTTCGCGATCATCAAGGTCGGCGCGCTCGTCCTGTTCATGTGCATCGGCATCTGGCTGCTCGTCACCCAGCAGCCCGTGGACGGCCACACCCCCGGCCCGGCCCTGATCACCGACAACGGCGGCCTCTTCCCCAACGGCGTCCTGCCGATGCTGCTGATCATCCAGGGTGTCGTCTTCGCCTACGCCTCCGTCGAACTGGTCGGCGTCGCCGCCGGAGAGACCGAGAACCCCGAGAAGATCATGCCGAAGGCGATCAACTCGATCATGTGGCGGGTCGGACTGTTCTACGTCGGCTCCGTGATCCTGCTGTCGATGCTGCTGCCCTGGTCCTCGTACAAGGCCGGCGAGAGCCCCTTCGTCACGGTGCTCTCCAACATCGGCGTCCCGGCCGCCGGCGGCATCATGAACCTGGTCGTGCTGACCGCGGCCATGTCCTCGCTCAACTCGGGCCTGTACTCCACCGGCCGCATCCTGCGCTCGATGGCCGTCGCCGGCTCCGCCCCGAAGTTCACCGGCGTGATGAGCCGCAGCCAGGTCCCCTACGGCGGCATCCTGCTCACCAGCGGCATCTGTGTGCTGGGTGTCGGCCTGAACTTCGTGGTCCCCGCCGAGGCGTTCGAGATCGTCCTCAACTTCGCCGCCATCGGCATCATCGCCACCTGGGGCATGATCATGATCTGCCACCTGCTGTTCTGGCAGAAGACCGAGCGCGGCGAACTGACCCGCCCCAGCTACCAGCTGCCCGGCTCCCCCTGGACCGAACTGGTCACCCTGTTCTTCCTGGCCGCGGTGCTGGTCCTGATGTACCTGGACGGCGGTGTCGGCCGCACAACCGTGCTGTGCCTCCCCCTCATCGTGTTGGCGCTGGTCGCGGGCTGGTTCGGCGTACGACGCCGGGTCGGCCGGCAGCCGGCCGGAGTGAAGAAGTGAAGCAGGCAGTGATGTACGACCCCACGACCACCGGCGCCTCGGCGACCCCTGCGGCTCCGGTGGCCGCGGCCCCCGCGATCCGGGAACCGCTGCACGCCCCCGTCGCCCACCTCGTACGCGGAGGTGTCATCGAGGGCATCCACTACGGCTCCGTCGTGGTGCTGGGGGCCGACGGGGAGGTGGAACTCCAACTCGGCGACATCGAGGCGGCGTTCTACCCCCGGTCGGCGCTCAAGCCGGTCCAGGCCGTGGCCATGCTGCGCGCCGGACTGTCGCTGGACGGCGACCTGCTGTCCCTGGCCGCCGCCAGCCACTCCGGCGAGGAACGCCACCTCGCCGGAACCCGGCGGATCCTGGAGTTGGCCGGCGCCACCGAGGCCGACCTGCGCAACGTCACCGACATGCCGTACGACCCGGCCGTCCGCGACGCGTGGATACGCGAGGGGAGGCAGCCCTCCCGTCTCGCGCAGAACTGCTCGGGCAAGCACGCGGCCATGCTCTACACCTGCAAGCTCAACGGCTGGTCCCTGGACGACTACCTCGACCCGGCCCACCCCCTGCAGCAGGCCATCGCCGAGATCGTCGAGGACCTCACCGGGCAGGCCATCGCCCGCGTGACCGTCGACGGCTGCGGCGCGCCCCTGTTCTCCGTCTCCCTGCACGGTCTCGCCCGCGCCCTCGCCCGGATCACCACCGCCGCCGAGGGCACCCCCGAGCGCACCGTCGCCGACGCCATGCGCGAGCACGCCGAGATGGCCTCCGGCGCCGGACGCGACGTCGCCGAGCTGATGCGGGCCGTCCCCGGACTGCTCACCAAGGACGGCTTCGAGGGCGTGCAGGTCGCCGCGCTGCCCGACGGCCGAGCCGTGGCCGTGAAGATCGCCGACGGTGCGAACCGGGCGAGGGTGCCGGTGTGCGCGGCGGCGCTCGTGCGGGCCGGCGTCGAGCCTGCGGCTCTCGCCGGGTTCGCGGGGGAGGCGTTGCTCGGGGGCGGGCGGGAAGTCGGGCGGGTCAGTGCGGTGCGGGCGCTCGATCCGTTGCCGCGGTTGCCCTGACGGGGGGCGGGTTGTCGGCTGCGGGTCCGGTGGGGCTTCTCGCGCAGTTCCCCGCGCCCCTGAAGAGCAGGGCTGCGCCCCGTGCTCTTCGGCCCCAAAAAGCTGGGGCGCAGCCCCGCTTTTTCAGGGGCGCGGGAAACCGCGCGACCAGCCCCCACCGGACCCGCACCCGAAGACCGCACCCACCCACGCCACCCCACCCGCACCTCACCAAGAAGGGCTCACCCCACCATGACCGCCGCAGCCACCCGCAGCGAACACGATCTGCTCGGAGACCGTGACGTCCCCGCCGACGCGTACTGGGGCGTCCACACCCTGCGCGCCACGGAGAACTTCCCCATCACGGGCACCCCGATCTCCGCCTACCCCCATCTGGTCGACGCCCTGGCCGCCGTCAAGGAGGCCGCCGCCCGCGCCAACGAGGAACTCGGCCTGCTCGCCCCGGAGAAGGCCGCCGCGATCATCGAGGCCTGCCGGGAGATCCGCGACGGCAAGCTGCACGACCAGTTCGTCGTCGACGTCATCCAGGGCGGTGCCGGCACCTCCACCAACATGAACGCCAACGAGGTCATCGCCAACCGGGCGCTGGAGCTGCTGGGTCACGCCAAGGGGCAGTACGCGCACCTGCACCCCAACGAGGACGTCAACCTCGGCCAGTCCACCAACGACGTCTACCCGACCGCCGTCAAGATCGCGACCGTGTTCGCGGTGCACGGACTGCTCAAGGCGATGGCCGTCCTCCAGGACTCGTTCGCCCGCAAGGCCGTCGAGTTCCGCGAGGTGCTCAAGATGGGCCGCACCCAGCTCCAGGACGCGGTCCCCATGACGCTCGGCCAGGAGTTCTCCGCGTTCGCGGTCATGGTCGACGAGGACCGCAGCCGCCTCGCCGAGGCCGTCGAGCTGATCCATGAGATCAACCTCGGCGCCACCGCCATCGGCACCGGCCTCAACGCCCCCGCCGGCTACGCCGAGTCGGCGCGCCGCCACCTCGCCGAGATCACGGGACTGCCGCTGGTCACCGCCGCCAACCTGGTCGAGGCCACCCAGGACTGCGGCGCGTTCGTGCAGATGTCGGGCGTCCTCAAGCGCATCGCCGTCAAGCTCTCCAAGAGCTGCAACGACCTGCGACTGCTGTCCTCCGGGCCGCGCGCGGGCCTCAACGAGATCAACCTGCCGCCGGTGCAGGCCGGTTCGTCCATCATGCCGGGCAAGGTCAACCCGGTGATCCCCGAGGTCGTCAACCAGGTCGCCTTCGAGGTCATCGGCAACGACGTCACCATCACCATGGCGGCCGAGGCCGGACAGCTCCAGCTCAACGCCTTCGAACCGATCATCCTGCACTCCCTCTCGGAGTCCCTCACCCACCTCCGCGCGGCCTGCCTCACCCTCGCCGAGCGCTGCGTCGACGGCATCACCGCCAACGAGGACGAACTGCGCGCCGCCGTGGAGAACTCCATCGGCCTGGTCACCGCCCTCAACCCGTACATCGGCTACACGGCCGCCACCGACATCGCCAAGGAGGCCCTCGCCACCGGCCGGGGCGTGGCCGAACTCGTCCAGGAGAAGGGCCTGTTGCCCGCCGAACGGCTCCGGGAACTGCTGCGGCCCGAGGTCCTCGCGGGCAGCGGCGCCCCGCCGGCCTGATGGAATCCGCCGCCCTCCGGCCGATCCTGGAACGCATCGCCGAGGAGATCGAACGGACCCCGGGGAGGGGCCGGCCCGCCGACTACATCCCGGCGCTCGCGGCCCGCGACCCGCGCAGCTTCGGCATGGCCGTCGCGGAGCCGGACGGCACGGTGTACGGCGTGGGGGACTGGCGCGAGCCGTTCTCCACGCAGTCCATCACCAAGGTCTTCACCCTCGCGCTCGACCTGGCGCGCGAGGGTGACGCCCTCTGGGAACACGTGGGCCGCGAGCCCTCCGGCAACCCCTTCAACTCCCTGGTGCAGCTGGAGTACGAGAACGGCATCCCGCGCAACCCGTTCATCAACGCGGGCGCCCTCGTCGTCACCGACCGCCTGCACACCTGGACCGGCGACGCGGCGGGCACGCTGCTGTCCTTCCTGCGGGAGGAGAGCGGCAACCCCGGCCTCGACTTCGACCCACAGATCGCCGCCTCCGAGTCCGCCCATGGCGACCGGAACGCGGCACTCGCCCACTTCATGGCGTCGTACGGCAACATCGACAACCCCGTACCGGCCCTCCTCGACCAGTACTTCCGCCAGTGCTCCCTCACCGCCTCCTGCGCCGACCTCGCCCTCGCCGCCACCTTCCTGGCCCGGCACGGCGTCCGCGCCGACGGCACCCGGCTGCTGACCCGCAGCCAGGCGAAGCAGATCAACGCGGTGATGCTCACCTGCGGCACGTACGACGCGGCCGGTGAGTTCGCCCACCGCGTGGGCCTGCCCGGCAAGAGCGGGGTGGGCGGCGGCATCATCGCGGTCGTCCCCGGCCGCCTCGCGCTCTGCGTGTGGAGCCCGGGACTGGACGAGCGGGGCAACTCGGTGGCCGGGGTGGCCGCCCTGGACCGGTTCACCACCCTGACGGGGCTGTCGATCTTCTGACCCCACCCGCACAGGACCCGCCGCCCCGGTACCGCGTCCGTCGGCCGGGGCGGCGGTTCGCTCATGGTCACGTCCTGGTACCCGCACGGAGGGCGTCACGTCGCCTGCACGCCATCCGGCGTCGACAGCCTGACCGAGTGTTGGCCATCGCTTTCCCCGTAGACCTGCGCCGCTGCCAGGCACTCGGCCTGGCCGGATCCGCCTTTCTCGCCCTGGGAGGTGAAACCGCCGGAGCCCTGCCCGTGCGGGAACTGCTCTCGCCGACCTCGGGGCGCGGCGCGCTGGGCCTCGTCGGCGTCTACTTCGGCGTCGTCCTGCTGATAGCCGCCTGGGCGCTGCTGGGCAAGGTCATACGGGGCCCGGAACCACCGACTCCCCGCGCCCTGCTGGTCGTTCTCGCCGTCTGGGCGGCACCCCTGCTGCTCGCGCCCCCGCTGTTCAGCCGGGACGTCTACAGCTACCTCGCCCAGGGCGCCATGGTCGACGCGCACATGGACGTCTATCTGCACGGGCCCGCCCGGCTCGGCGGACCGCTCGCCGACGAGGTCGCCCCGATGTGGCGCCAGACCGCGACCCCCTACGGCCCGGTCTTCCTCTCCCTGGCCTCCGGGCTGTCCGGCCTGACCGAGGGCCGGATACCGGCCGGACTCATCGGGATGCGACTGATCGCCCTGCTCGGAGTGGCGCTGATGGCCGTGGCGCTGCCCCGCCTCGCCCGGCACAGCGGAACCGACCCGGCGGTCGCCCTCTGGCTCGGCGCGCTCAACCCGCTCGTCCTCCTGCACCTGGTGGCCGGTGCCCACAACGACGCGATGATGCTGGGCCTGTTGGGCGTCGGGCTGGCACTCGCGCGGGGCCGCTGGTACCTCGTGGGCGTCGTCCTGGTGACGCTCGCCGCGCTGGTGAAGGCACCCGCCGCGCTCGGGCTGGTGGCCGTGGTCGTGATGCGCGGCCGTACGGCATGGATCCGGACCGTGGCGGGCACCCTGGCCGTCGCCGTCGCCACCACGGCCGCCGCCACCGCCCTGGCCGGCACGGGATACGGCTGGATCGCCGCGCTGCGCACCCCCGTGTCCCCGCAGAACTGGTCGCCCACCAGCGTCCTGGGCCGCGCCACCGGCACCCTGCTGCACGGCCTCGGCAGCGACCTGGCGCCCTTCGCGCTCCCGGCCTGGCGCGCCGCCGGACTGCTGCTGACCCTCGCCGTCGTCCTGCACATATGGTTCCGGCTGCGACCCGGCCCGGTGTACGCGCTCGGCCTCAGTCTGGCCGCCGTGGCCGCGCTGGGCCCGGCGATCCGCCCCTGGTACGCCCTGTGGGGCCTGTTCCTCATCGCCGCCGCCGCGCGGACCCTCTCCGTGCAGCGCCGGGTCGCGGCCGCCAGCGGGGTGCTCGCGCTGGCCGTCCTGCCGAGCGGGAATCCGGCGGACACCGAGCAGATCGTCCTCGCGGTGTGCGGCGGAGTGCTCGCGGTGGTCGTGCTGTGGCAGGCCGAACAGGCCTCCCGGGTGCCGGCGCTGGAGCGTACGGCATGAGCGAACCGCGCCGCACACGGCTCCGGCCACGCACCGACCGGGCCCGCGTCCTCCTCGTCCTCGGGGCGGCCGTCGCCGTCACCGTCTTCACCGCGACCGTCCCGCTGCTGCGTGACTTCTTCGACCTGCGCGTCTACCACGGCACGATCGACACCTGGGTCCACGGCGACGGCCGTGTCTACGACTACCTGGTGCCGGGCACGACCTACGGCTTCACCTATCCGCCGTTCGCGGCCGTCGTGATGTCGCCGATGGCGCTGGTCGGCCTGGGCACCGCGATCGCGCTGTGCCTGGGGCTGAACCTGGCTGCGCTCGCGGCCGTCCTGTCCGTACTGGCCGGGCCGCAGCTGCGCCGCCACGGCTGGTTCGGTGTCTCCCTCGCCCTCTGCGCGCTCGCGTTGTTCGAACCGTTGCGGGACACGTTCAGCTTCGGACAGGTGAACCTCCTGCTGCTGGCCCTGGTCCTCGCCGACGCCTGGCTGCTGGCCACGGGCCGGGGCCGCTGGGCGGGGGTGGGCATCGGCCTGGCGGCCGCGGTCAAGCTGACGCCCGCGATCTTCATCGGACTGCTGTTGCTCACCCGGCGGTGGCGGGCCGCCGGGCTCGCGACGGCCGTCGCCGTGGCCGCCACCGCGGCGGCGGCCTGGATCGCCCCGGCCGCCTCGCGTTTCTACTGGACCGAGGCACTGTGGGACACCAGCCGCGTCGGCCGCCTCGACTACGTCTCCAACCAGTCGTTGCAGGGCGTCCTGGCCCGGTTCGTGGCCCCCCACGAACCCAGCCGCGTCCTATGGGCGGCGCTGGTGCTCGTGGTGGTGTGCGTGTGGGCGTGGCGGACCCGGGCGGCGGTGCGCGCCGACGACTGGATCGCCGCCTTCGCCCTCACCGGGCTGACCGGCTGTCTGGTCAGCCCCATCACGTGGGTGCACCATCTGGTCTGGCTGCTGCCGTCCTTCGCCGTCCTGCTGAGACACCGTCGGCTGTGGCCGCTCACGGCGGCGCTGTACGTGGTGCTGTGCAGCAGCGTCGTCTGGCTGTGGTTCGACGACGCGTCCGGCATCGGCGGCTTCGTCGGCTCCAACACCTATGTGTGGATCACGCTCGGTCTGCTGCTGGGGCTGCCGGTCGGTCAGTCCCGCGCGGACCGGCCGAACCTGAGCCGCAGGGCGAGGGCCATGGCCGCCGCGCCCACGCCGGCCGCGCCCGTGATCGCGCCCACCACCGGCCAGTCGGGAACGTTCACCTCGGCCGCCTCCGCGCGGACCGTCGGCAGGGACCCGGGGTCGGCCTGAGGCGCGGCCGCCGGGCGCGGTGGGACGAGGGAGCCCACGGCGTCGACCCGTCCGGCGGCCTCGAACCCCCAGTCGAGCAGGGAGCGCGCCTCCTCGTAGACGGCGAGGCCGCCGCCCGACTCGGGGCGCATCACCGTCACGACGAGGGTGCGCCCGCCCCGTTTCGCGGCGGCGATCAGCGTGTTGCCCGCGTTGGTGGTGTAGCCGTTCTTGACGCCGATCAGCCCCGGGTAGCGTGCGACGCCGACGCCGGTGAGCAGCCGGTTGGTGTTCTGGATGCCGTACGACCAGCCGCCCGCCGGGAACTTCGCGGTGGCGGTGGCGCAGTACCCGGCGAACTCCGCGTTGCGCAGCCCGGCCCGCCCGAACACCGCCAGGTCGTAGGCGGACGACACCTGGCCGGGCGCGTCGTAGCCGTCGGGGGAGACGACGTGGGTGTCGCGGGCGCCCAGGGCGCGGGCCTTGGCCCGCATCTCCTCGGCGGTGGCCTTCCAGCCGCCGTTGAGGTGCGCCAGGACGCGTACGGCGTCGTTGCCCGAGCTGAGGAAGACCCCGCGCCACAGGTCGGCGACGGTGTACGTGCGGTTCTCCTTGACGCCGACCAGGCTGCTCCCGGCGCCGATGCCGGCCAACTCCTCGCCCTTCACGGTGTGTCTCAGGCCCGCCGGGAGGGCCGGCAGCACGGTGAGCGCGAACAGGGTCTTCAGCGTGCTCGCGGGCGGCAGTCTGCGGTGCGCGTCGTGCGCGGCGAGCACCGCGCCGCTGTCGGCGTCGGCCACCAGCCACGACACCGCGGACACGTCCTGCGGCACTTCGGGCGCCCCGGCCCGGCGCCGCACCTGTGTCCCGTGCCCGTACAGGGACGGTGTCTCCTGCGCGGCCTTGGCGTCCCGCGTGCCCGTCGCGGACCGGGGGCCGGCGGTGTCCGGGTCGGTCACGACGGCCAGGGCCCCGAGCGCGCAGACGGCGGTGCAGCAGACGGTGAGGCGGGCCGCACGGGTGGCGCGGCCCGCACGGGGACCGAGAGCAGCACGGGGAGCGCGAGCAGCACGGGCAGCGCGGGAGGAGAATCCGATGGTCATACCGCAAACGTAGGAAGGGGCGTGCCCCAGTCCGGGATGCCCGGGCCGAGCGCACGGATGGAGCACCCGGATGCCGCATGTCATGCCGCCGGCAGCGTGGGCCGCACCTGCCGCAGGAAGGCCGCGTTGTCCGGCGTGGCGCGCAGCCGCTCCAGCAGCGTCTCCAGGTTCGCCTGCCCCTCGTGCGACCGCAGGGCCCGCCGCAGACCGCGTACGGCCGTCAACTCGCCCGCCGTCAGCAGGAGTTCCTCGCGGCGGGTGCCGGACGGGGTGATGTCCACCGCCGGGAAGACCCGCCGGTCGGCGAGGGCACGGTCCAGGCGGAGTTCCATGTTGCCGGTGCCCTTGAGCTCCTCGAAGAAGAAGCCGTCGGCGCGGGAGCCGGTGTCCACCAGGGCGGTGGCCAGGATGGTGAGGGAACCGGCCTCCTCGGTCAGCCGGGCGGCACCGAAGAGCCGCTTGGGGCCGTGCAGGGCGGCGGCGTCGACCCCACCGCTGAGGGTGCGGCCACCGGACGCGGCCGCGTTGTTGTGGGCCCGGCACAGCCGGGTCAGGGAGTCCAGCAGGATCACCACGTCCTCACCCTGCTCGACGAGCCGCTTGGCGCGCTCCACGACGAGTTCGGCGAGCGCGATGTGCTCCTTGGGGGACCGGTCGAACGTCGAGGCGTACACCTCGCCCCGCACGGAGCGCCGCATGTCGGTCACCTCCTCGGGCCGTTCGTCGAGCAGGACTACCATCAGGCGGGCCTCGGGGTGGTTGGCGGCGATCGCGGCCGCCACCTGCTGCAGCAGGACGGTCTTGCCGGTCTTGGGCGGCGCCACGATCAGCCCGCGCTGCCCCTTGCCGACGGGGGCGATGAGGTCGACCAGACGGCCCGTCAGGCCGCTCGCCGGGTGTTCGAGCCGCAGCCGCTCGCGGGGGTGCAGCGGGGTGAGTTCGTGGAAGTGCGGGCGTCCGCGCAGCTCTTGGGGTGTTCGGCCGTTGATCCGTTCGACCTCGGTGAGGGCGCGCCGACCGTCGTGTACGCCCTCGACGGTGTCGCCCTTGCGCAGGCCGTAGCGGCGGATCAGCGCGGCGGGGACCTGGGGGTCGGAGGGTGCGGGGAGGCAGCCCTTGACGCGCAGCCGGCCCTGTCCGCCCTGTCCGCTCTGCGCGGTCTCCAGGACGCCGGTGACCCGGGCCGGAGGCTGTCGATCTGTGGTGGTGCGTTCGAGTGTGGTGGTGGTCATGGGTGGGGGGTCCTTTCGAGGACGTCGGAGAAACGCGAGGAAGGGGGAGGGGAAGACACACGTCCATGGGGCGGCCCGGTGGGGCGCGGACGGTGCGGGAAAGCTGACGGCCGGTCGGAACCCGACGGGCGCTTCAGCGGAAGAGACCTCGGAAATCGAGGGTGAGAGAGCGGCACCGGCGCCCGAGAAGGGGCGATACACACGTGCCAAGGCCAATGTACCACCATCGGTGGCCGGTCGTTGGGGGATTCCTTACCGATGGCTTACCCGTGGTCGTTGAACTGAACTCGCGAGCCCCCCGTACAGATGGGCGCACCGCCAGCGGTCTTCGCACGGAAGGAACGTCGCGTGTCGCTCTCCACGCGCTCCAGCACATCACCCGACGCGGACACATCATCCGATGCGGACACAACGTCCGACGCGGGCACAGCGTCCGACGCGGACGAGACGGTCGGGAAGGACGGAGCGAGCGAGCCGTCGACGGAGGCCGCACCGGTTGGGCCCGCCGCCCCCGTCCGTCGATGGCGGCGGTACCGGACGGCCCTCCAGGAGAAGTACCCGGTCGCCGCGCGGAGCGTGTCGTGGGGCGTCACGGCGCTCGCCGCCGCCCTGGTCTACTTCGCCCTGCTCATGCCGGGCCAGCCCGAGTACTTCGTGGTCCGGCAGTTCCTGCGGCTGCCCGTGGAGCCGATCCTCGCCGCCGCCCTGATGCTGGTGCTGCCCCGACGGCCGCGGCTGGTCGCCGCGGTCGTCATCGGCGTCGGCCTGGCCGCGCTGGTGGTCGTGAAGGCCCTCGACATCGGCTTCAACCAGTTCCTGGGCCGCGGCTTCAACGTCGTCCTCGACTGGGGCCTGCTGGACGACGCCGAGTCGTACGTCCAGGACACGCTCGGCTCGACGGGCGCGACGGCCGCCGTGGTCGGCATCGTGGTCCTGGTGCTGCTGCTGTTCGTCGTCATGGCACTGGCGGTCGTACGGCTCGTCGGCCTCCTGGTCCGCCACCGGGACCGGGCGGCCCGGGGCACCATCGTCGCCGGCGCCGTGTGGATCACCTGTGCCGCGCTCGGCCTGACGCCCCTGGAGAACACCGCGTTCGCCTCCCGGAACACCATCGGTTTCGTGCAGGACCGCTGGGTCCGTGTCCAGGAGACGCTGCGGGACGAGGCCGCGTTCGCCAAGGAGGCCAAGAAGGACAAGTTCGCCGACGTGCCCGCCGATCAGCTGCTGACCGGGCTGCGCGGCAAGGACGTCATGATCGCCTTCATCGAGAGCTACGGCCGCGCCGCCCTGGAGGACCCGGCCATCGAGCCCGGCGTGGACGCCGCGCTCGACCAGGAGGGCGAGGCGCTGACCAAGGCCGGATTCGCGGCGAAGAGCGGCTGGCTGACCTCCGCGACGTACGGCGGCAGCAGCTGGCTCGGCCACTCCACGTTCCTGACCGGCCTGTGGATCGACAACCAGAGCCGCTACCGCACGGTCACCGCCGGCGAACGCCTCACCCTGCCCGGCGCCTTCGCCAAGACGGACGCCTGGCGCACGGTCGGGGTCGTGCCCGGCGTCCAGTACAACTGGCCGGAGGGCGACTTCTACGGCTTCGACAAGGTCTACGACTCCCGCGATGTCGGTTACCAGGGGCCGAAGTTCAGCTGGTCGACCATGCCCGACCAGTACGCCCTCACCGCGTTCGAGCGTCTGGAGGCCGCCAGGAAGGGCGACAAGCCGCTGATGTCGGAGATCATCCTGACCTCCAGCCACCAGCCGTGGGCGCCGCTGCCGGAGATGGTCGACTGGGACGAGGTCGGCGACGGCTCGGTCTACAAGGACATCGAGAAGGCGGGCAAGGACCCGGCGGACGTCTTCACCGACCCCGTCAAGGTCAAGGAGGAGTACGGCAGGTCCGTCCAGTACTCGGTGCACAGCCTGCTGCAGTACGTGGAGAAGTACGGCGACGAGAACACCGTGCTGGTCTTCCTCGGCGACCACCAGCCCATGGCGAGTGTCAGCGGCAACGGCGCCAGTCACGACGTCCCCGTCACGATCGTCGCCCACGACCCGAAGGTCCTCGATCGGATCGACGACTGGGGCTGGTCCGACGGACTGCGGCCCGGTGACGACGCGCCGGTCTGGCGCATGGACTCCTTCCGCGACCGGTTCCTCACCGCGTACGGCGAGGAACCGAAGGCGGCCGGCTCGCCCGCGCCGTAGCAACATGAGGCCGGCGCGGGCGACCGGGCCGCGCCCGGCTAACCGTCGAGTTCGAAGATCCCGTAGCCGAAGCCCCGTGCGGTGATCGTGCTGCCCGTGACCGCCACGCCCTGTCCCTCCAGGGTGTCGCGGACGGCACGCTCGTACGGCCAACTCGCTTCGCTCCGCTGGGGGTTGACCACCACCAGATATCGTCCGCCCCGGACGTACACGAACGGATATCCCGCGTGCAGCACCTCCACCGAGCCGGCGGAGCCCAGTTCGGGTGTCCGGCGGCGCAGGGCGATCAGGCGGTGGACGAGGTGGAGCAGCGAGGTGTCGTCGGCGCGCTGGGCGGTGACGGTCGGATGGTCGGGGGAGGGGTCCACGGGCAGGTAGAGGCGGTCGGCGCTGGCGGTGGAGAACCCCGCGTTCGGGGTGCCGTCCCACTGCATGGGGGTGCGGGAGCCCGCGCGGTTGTAGTCGGGGCCGAGGACACTGCCCTCCTTGTCGGGCAGGCCCGGGAGGTAGCGCATGCCGATCTCGTCGCCGTAGTAGATCGCCGGGAGCGTCGGCCAGGTCAGCTGGAACGCGAAGGTGGCGGGGAGCTGATCGGGCGTGCGGGGGCCGCAGTTGAGGCGGGAGAAGTCGTGGTTGGCGGTGGGCAGGGAGACGAAGCCCGTACCGTCGACGGCCGCGGTCGCCTGCTGCCAGGCCTCGACGAACGGGTGTGGTGAGCCCGCGCCGCTCGCGTCGAAGAAGCAGTCGAGGGGGTCCCAGTCCTCGTGGACGGTGCCTCCCCCGTTGTTCCACAGCGAGCGCAGGGCGAGGCCGTCGGTGGGGCCGCCGAAGTGGAGGAAGAAGTCGGCGTGGAAACCGGCCGGGATCGACACCTCCGGCTCGCCCCACTCGGCGAGCAGCACGGCGTCCGGGTGGGCGGTGTCCAGCCAGTGCCGCAGTTCCGTCCACACACGGGCGGTCTCGGTCCGGTCCGGGTCGTCCTTGACGAGCGACGCGGCCATGTCGACGCGGAAGCCGGACAGGCCGAGGCTCAGCCAGTGGTCCATGATCGTGCGGAGCGCGAGGCGGTTGGCGCGCGGCCCGTCGGCGTCGACCGGCAGCCGCCACGGCTCGGCCGGATGGGCGCGTGCGTAACCGAAGTTGAGGGCGGGCTGGGAGTCGAAGAAGTTCGGCAGGTACGCGCCCGGCCGGGTGCCGGGGGAGGCGACGAAGCCGTCGGGCCGGCCCTCGGCCGTCCAGATGTAGCGGTGGTCGTCCGGGTCGTTCGCGGAGGCCCGGAACCACGGGTGGTCGACCGACGTGTGGCCGGCGACGAGATCCAGCAGGATCCGGATGCCCCGGCGGCCCGCCTCGTCGACGAGCCGCGCCAGGTCGTCGTTCGAGCCGTAACGCGGGGCCACGTTCAGATAGTCCGCGACGTCGTACCCGGCGTCGCGGAACGGTGAGACGAAACAGGGGTTCAGCCAGACGGTGTCGACACCCAGCCAGGACAGATGGTCGAGACGGTCGCAGATCCCGGGGAGATCACCGATGCCGTCTCCGTCGGAGTCGGCGAAGGACTGCGGATAGATCTGGTAGAAGACGGCGTCGGCCAGCCAGGACGGGGCAGGACGGAACGAAGTCATGTCCCGGACCATAGGGGAGAGTCCGTGCCCGGCGCTGCCCCGAGTCAGGGCCTAAGCTGAGGTGATGTTCACCCCGCAAGGCCCCAGCCTCCGCGAACTCGCCGTTCAGGCGCTCTCCTCCGTCGAACACGGCTACGACCTGCTCGCGCCCAAGTTCGACCAGACCCCGTTCCGTACACCGGACTCCGTCCTGGAGGCGGTCGAGGCGGCCCTGTCGTCGATGGGCCCGTTCGAGGACGGCCTCGACCTGTGCTGCGGCACCGGCGCCGGGATGGAGGTGCTGCGCGAGGTCTGCCGGAAGAGCGTCACCGGGGTGGACATCAGCGCCGGGATGCTGGCGGTGGGCAGGGAGCAGGTGGGTCCCGGGCGCGCGTCCGCCGGCGAAGGCCCCCTCCTCTCCTGGGTGCGCGGCGACGCCCTCGCCCTGCCCTTCACCTCGGCCTTCGACCTGGTCGTCAGCCTCGGCGCGTTCGGGCACTTCCTGCCGGAGGAGCTGCCACGTCTGTTCTTGGAGGTCCACTCCGTCCTGCGGCCGGGCGGACGCTTCGCGTTCCCGCTGCCGGCGCCCGCCCCGGCCCGCTCCCCCTGGTACTGGGCGGCCCTGGGCTTCGACGCGGCGATGTGGGTGCGCAACGCGGTCTGGCGGCCGCCGTTCGTGATGTACTACCGGCCGTTCCAACTCGGCGTCGTACGGCCCGAGTTGGAACGCGCCGGATTCGAGGTGGAACTGTTCGCGCTGCCCGAGTTCGGCCGGCGGCCCGACGGCAGTCCCCGCTGTCGCCTGGTGGTGGCCACCCGCGAGGGCTGACCCGGACCTACGGGCCGAGCCTCAACGAGTCGACTTGGCCGCCGACTTGATCAGCGCGGTCACCTTGTCCGAGTGGGACATCATCACCACGTGCGAGGAGTCGACCTCGACGGTGTGCGAGCCGGCCCGTTTCGCCTGGAAGCGCTCCAGAGCGGGGGAGATCGTCTTGTCCCCGGTGGCGACCATGAACCAGGAGGGGATCGTGCGCCACGCCGCGGCCTGCGCCGTGGACTCGAACGCCGAGAGGCTGACCGGGCGTTGGGACACCGCCAGCACCGAGGTCTGCGAACGCGGCAGGTCGCCGGCGAACACGTCGTGGAACTTGTCGGGCTTGATGGCCACGTCGGGATGGCCGGCCCCGTCCGGAAGCGCCTCCAGCGCCGGGTTGAGCTCGGAGCCCGGGAAGCGGTTCGCGAGTTCGCCGAGCACCTCACCCTTGTCGGGCATGAAGGCCGCCACGTACACCAGCGCCTTCACCTCGGGCACGGACGCGGCGGCCTCGGTGACGACGGCACCGCCGTAGGAGTGCCCGACGACGATCTTCGGGCCGTCGATCGTGCCGAGGAGGGAGGAGAGGTACGCGGCGTCCGACTGCAGGCCCCGGAGCGGGTTGGCCGGGGCGACGACCGGATAGCCGGCCTTCTTCAGCCGTGCGACGACACCGGACCAGCCGGAGGCGTCCGCGAAGGCGCCGTGCACCAGGACGACGGTGGGCTTCGGTGACGTGCGGTCGGCTGCGGGGGCGGCGGCCGACGGGATGACCGTCGCGGTGAGCATCCCGACCGTGACGGCGACGCCCAGGATCAGAGGACGATGATGTCTGCGCATGTGTGTGTCAGCTCCTGACGAAGTCGAGAAATCGGCGTCGAAGGACCGCTGTTCGCTTCAGAAGACAGCGACGCGAGACAGCGAGGGACCACAGCTCGCTCGGGGTCGATGCTGGCACCGGACGGGGTGCGGGAATCGACTGAGCGTGCACTGACGCAGGACTCTCCGTGCAGGGGGAGCGCACCCCTGACACACGTGGGGCGGGCCGCCCCGTGGGTCACATCGCGCTGTAGAGCGCGTCGACGAGCGCCATCTTGCGCGGGTCGTCGGCGATATGCGGACCCATACGGTTCATGACGTAGCCGAGGGAGACACCGGCCTCCGGGTCGGCGAGACCGCAGGAGCCGCCGTAGCCGTCGTGACCGAAGGCCCTCGGGTTCGGCCCGTACGAGCCGTGCGGGCCGCTCAGCCACAGCCCGAGCCCGATCTCCGTGTCCCGGCCGAACCCGGCGCCGAGCACCAGGTCACGGCAGGCTCCCTGTCCCTCCCGGACCCGCTCGGCCGCCTCCGCGGACAGCACCTCACGGCCGTCCCAGGTGCCGCGCAGCGCGAGGATCCCGTACAGCGCGGCCACCGCCCGGGCGGTGCCGTGACCGTTCGCGGCCGGTACCTCGGCGGCGCGCCACTCGGGGGTGTTGGCCTCCGCCGCGCCGACCACCGGGTTGGCGAGGGCGGCCAGCGCGGCGGACGTCAACTGGGCGAAGACCGCCGCCTGTTCACTGGTCGTCGCGGCCGGCGGATGCACCAGCTCGGCCGCCCGCGACGCCTGCGCCTCGGGCAGCCCGATGGTGAAGTCGACGCCGAGCGGGCCCGTCACCTCCCGCGCCAGGAACGCGCCCGGCAGCAGCCCCGACACCCGCCGGACCACCTCGCCGACGAGGAAGCCGAACGTCATGGCGTGGTACCCCGACCGCGTGCCCGGCTCCCACCACGGCTCCTGCGCGGCGAGCCGTTCGACGGTCTTGTCCCAGTCCAGGAGCTGCTCGAACGAGAGCGGCTCACGCGGCCCCGCGAGCCCCGCCCGGTGCGAGAGCAGATGCCGGACGAGGACGCCCTCCTTGCCGGCCGCCTCGAACTCCGGCCAGTACGCGGCCACCGGGGCGTCCAGGTCGAGCAGTCCCCGGTCGGCCAGGAGGTGCGCGCACAGCGCGGTCGGGCCCTTGGTCGTCGACCAGACGTTGACCACGGTGTCCCGCTCCCAGGGGCGGGTCCGCGCCGCGTCGGCCCAGCCGCCCCACAGGTCCACCACGGTCTCCCCGCGCAGCGTCACCGTGACCGCGGCCCCCAGTTCCCCGCGCTCGGCGAAGTTCTCCTCGAACGCGGCGCGCACGGCCTCGAACCGTGCCTCGCAGTGACCCCGCACCTGAGACTGAGACATGAGCCCTCCGTCGTCCACGGCCGTGCGCCGGGACGAGGGTCGCCCCGGCCACGCAGAACATACCGACTGGTCGGACAGGAGGGAAGGAGTCCGCCGGAACCGCGCCTACCGATCCGGCTGCTCCTGCCGACGCGGGTCCGGGAGCAGGAACATCGGCCCGGCCGGGTGTGCGTGCTCCGGGATCAGATGCCAGTAGTCCCGGGTCTCCACCGCCAGACCGGCCGCGTCGAACCGTACGAAGACACAGCCCGCGAGGGTCTGCGGGTCCTCGTCGACCTCGGACATCACCCGGAACTCGGCGACGGCCAGGCCGGCCTGACCGATCATCGGCTCCGAGAAGCGCACCTCGTTCACCCGCTCGCCGGTGAACGACCAGCGCAGATACTCGGCGAGCTGGTCCAGGCCCCGGTGCGGCTCGCGGAACGGGGCCGAGCGGTGCACACAGTCCGGCGCGTACAACTCCAGGATCGCGTCGACGTCATGGGCGGGCCATGCCCGCTGCCACACCCGCACGAAGCGGCGCGCCGCCTCGGTCGTGTCCATCCGCTCGGCCCCTCCCTCAGAGCTGGGCCGCCAGCCAGCGCAGCTTGACCGCCTCCTGGAACGGGCCGCCGCCCTCGTGGTCGTTGAAGTCGTAGACCTCGATCCGCTTGTTCGCCTCGGCCCAGGCGTTGAAGGCCGCGAAGACCGTGGACGGCGGGCAGGTCTGGTCCTCCAGGGCCGCCGAGAACAGCGCGGCGGCCCGGCCGCGCGCGGCGAAGTGCACGGCGTCGAAGTAGGCGAGGGTGCGCCCGACCTGCTCGGTGCGGCCGCGGTGGGTCTTGAGGTACTTGCCGATCTCGCGGTACGGATCCCGGTCGGTGATCGTCGTGGAGCGCGGGAAGTCGCACAGGAACGGCACGTCGGGCGCGACCGCCACCAGGTCGGGGACGAGTCCGCCGACCGCGATCGAGATCCCGCCGCCCTGGCTGGAACCGACCACGGCGGTGCGCGCGGCGTCGGTCCGCGGATGCGCGCGGGCGGCCTCCACCGCGCGCACGGCGTCGGTGTAGACCCGGCGGTAGTAGTAGTTCTCGGGGGCGTCGATGCCCCGGGTCATGAAGCCGGGGAAGGCGGGCGCGCCCGCCACCGGGTCGGGGGTGTCACCGCCTCCGCCCCAGGCGCTGCCCTGGCCCCGGGTGTCCATGACGAAGTGGGCGTAGCCGGCGGAGGCCCACAGGAGGTGGGTGTGGGCCAGGCCGCGACCGCCGCCATAGCCGATGAACTCCACGACGGTGGGCAGCGGTTCGGTCGCCCCGGCCGGGAGGACCAGCCAGCCCTTGACCGGGTGCCCGCCGAATCCGGAGTAGGTGACGTCGTACACCTCGACCGTCTTCAGATGGGTCTCGACCGGCTCGAAACGGGCGTCCAGGTCGTGCTCGCGTGCCTCCTGGAGCGTCTTCGCCCAGAAGGCGTCGAAGTCCTCGGGCTCCGTTGAAGCGCTTCGATAACCACGGAGCTCGTCCAACGGCAGGTCGAACAGGGCCATGAAGGACCACCTTGTGAGTTCTGAGGTGCGGATGATCACACCGTACGTGGGGCGTCGCGGCCCGCCAAGGGGCTTTTCTCGGTCCGCGACGCCCCACGGATCAGCCGCGGCCGGTGCCGGGGCTCACTCCTGGCCGGCCTCGGCCCCGGCCCCGACCAGGGCCCGGACCTCGAAGTCCTCGTACGCGCCCGCGTCCTCCCGGGGGCCGAGACGGGAACCGAGCCACCCCAGCAGGAAGCCCGCGGGGATCGACACGATGCCCGGGTTCTGCAACGGGAACCACGCGAAGTCGGCGTGCGGATAGACCGAGCCCGGGGCGGAGGAGACCACCGGCGAGAACAGTACGAGCAACACGGAGGTGGCCAGACCGCCGTACAGGCTGAGCAGGGCGCCGCGCGCGGTGAACCCCCGCCAGAACAGGCTGTAGACGATGGTCGGCAGGATGGCGGACGCGGCGATCGCGAAGGCCAGGAACGCGAGGGTGGCGGTGTTGGTGCCCCAGGCCAGCAGAGCGAACATCATGCTCAGCACACCCAGGATCACCGCGGCGATCCGGGCCACGCCCAGCTCCTGGGTCTCCTTGGCCCTGCCCTTGCGGATCACCTCGCCGTACAGGTCGTGGGCGACGGACGAGGCCGCCGCGAGCATGAGGCCGGCGGCGACCGCGAGCAGGGTGACGAAGGCCAGGGCCGAGACGATCGCCGTGAGCACCTCGCCGCCCAGTTCGTGGGCGAGGAGCAGGACGGCGGCGTCGCCCTTGTGGTCGATGCCGGCGATGGTCTCCCGGCCGACGAGGGCCGTGGCGCCGAGACCCAGCACGCCGGCCATCAGGCACACGAACCCGACCAGGCCCACCGCCCACACCACCGAGGCGCGCAGCACCCTGGTCCGGCGCGGCGCGAAGAGCCGCATCATGACGTGGGGGAGCGCGGCGAGCCCGAGCACGATCGCCAGTTGCAGACTGAAGAAGTCGATCTTGCTGATGGGGCCGGCCCCGTAGCGCAGACCGGGCTGCAGGTACGCGTCGCCCAGCCCGCTGCCCGCGGTGGCGGACGCCAGCAGTCCGTCGATGTTCCAGTCGAAGCGGTTCAACACCAGGACCGCGACCACCGTGACCCCGGCGACGAGCATCACGGCCTTGACCACCTGGATGAACGTCGCGCCGGGCATACCGCCGATGGCCGCGTAGATCGTAACGATGGTGCCGATGATGATCACGATCATCGTGCGGGTGGTGGGGCCGGGTTCGCCGACGAACTGGGTCATCAGCGCGATGCTGCCGACCAGTTGGGCGACCAGGTACAGGGTGCACACGGAGAGCGTGCAGATGGCGAGCGCCAGCCGGACCTGTCGCTGTCGCAGCGGGAGCCGTCGGGCCAGGGCGTCGCCGAGGGTGAACTTCCCGGAGTTGCGCAGGGGTTCGGCGATGAGCAGCAGCACCATCATCCAGGCGACGACGGTGCCGCCCAGGTAGAGCAGACCGTCGTACCCGGTGAGGGCGACCAGACCGGTGCTGCCGAGCAGCGTCGCGGCCGAGAGGTAGTCACCGCACATGGCGAGGCCGTTGCGCAGCGGCGACATGTCCCGGTTGCCGAGGTAGAACTCGCCGATCTCGTCCCGCTGGGGTGCCGTCAGCAGGGCGGTGAACAGGGTGATCACGACGACGGACAGGAACAGCACGAACGTCAGCCGCAGGCTGAACGCGTCGGCCACACTCGCGGAGAGGGTCACCATGCGCCGAACCGCCGTCCGGCCGGAACCCGACGCTGCTCGGCCTCGTGCTCCTCCCACTCGGCACGGAGCCGCCGGGCCACCGGGTCGATCTTCTCGCGCATGTGCCGGACATACAGGAACGCGGTCACACCCATGACGGCGAACTGCGCCAGACCGAGGGTCAGCCCGAGCGTGAGATGTCCGATCAATCGCTGATTCATTACCCCTGGCGCGAAACTCGACAGGAGGACGTACGACAGGAATCCTCCGACGGACAACGCGGTCGCCGTTATCCCGAATCGTCGATATGCCGCGCTTATTGAACGAAATTCAGGATGGGCGTGGAGCGGATGTCGGCCTGTCCGTGAGGGGGGAGACGGGACGGAACTGTCGTACCGTGCCGCGTGGTTGGACACAATGCACCTTCTTCGCTGCCTTATGTCTGTGGGGGAGGAAGCGGAGTATGGCAGCAACGCAATTGAAGTATCAACTGCGTCGAGGAAGTGGATATTGTGGATGTTTCGCGGGTGGCCGGAATGCGGTGCGCGCGGCTATGAGCTGAGAATTGTTCTCGTTCCGCGTCAGGCCCAACGGTGTCCCCAATCGGGCCCCGTCCGCGCCCACTCCCGCTCCCATTCGGCGAGCCGGTGTCGAATGGCGACCCGGCGGACGACCACGTGTCCCAGCAGCACGAAGGCGACGACGCCGCCCGTGGCGCAGGTCCCCATGGCCAGCGCGTGCTGCCAGACGGCGGTGTCGGTCGGCGGTGGCTGGACACTGCGCCCGGCCCCGTCCAGCCACACATCGGCGCGATCGCCGCGCTCGGTGCCCGCCGACACCCGGGCCTCACCGGTACGGGAGCCGCCGTCGGGTTCGGTCCAGCGGGCCCCCACCCAGTACATGGGCTGCCTGTCGCCGTGCGCGGAGGGCACGGAGGCCGGCGCCTTCTCGAGGACCACGGCGCTGACCCGGTCCAGCGCGGCGCGCTCGGCCGTGGCGTGCGCCCGCGCGTCCCCGTGGGCCCACCGGCCCACCGCGACCCCGGCGGCCGGCGCGCCCAGCACGAGCAGCAGTACGACGCACAGCACCGTCCACGCCTCGACGACGTCCGAACGTCGCCGCAGCGGATTGGCGCGCCAGCGCCACCCGAAGACCTGGCCTCGCATCACGCCCTCCCTCACCGGCACGGCCCTCAGTACGAGAACCCCGGTTAGGACTGGTCCGCACTTCCGGTCTACCCGAAAGAGGCCGTGATGGCATGGTTTGCGCCAGAAATCCTGGAGCGAAGGTCAGCCGAACCGCTCGATGCGGATGCGGTCCACCGGCTGTCCCGCCGCCACCAGCAGCCGCGAGGCGTGCTCGGCGAACGCGTTGGAACCGCACACGTACGCCTCCCACCCGCCCGGCGGCCGCTCGGTCAGCACCGGCGCCACATGCGCCGCCGACAGCCGCCCCACCGGCACCCCCTCGGGCGCCCGCCGGGTGAACACGGCCGTGGTCTCCGCGCCGTACTCCGCCGCGTAGATCAGCTCCTCCGGCCCGCGCGCGGACACCAGCAGCCGCAGGGGGACGTCGAGCGCCCGCCCGCGGTGGTGGCGGAGCATCGACATCAGTGGCACGACACCGGAACCGGCGCCGATCAGCAGCGCGGGACGGTCCCCGGGCCAGGCGAAGAAACCGCTGAGCGGGCCGCGCACCTCCACCTCGTCGCCCGGCCGGGCCTCGGTGTGGAACCAGCCGGACACCTCGCCGCCCTCGACGTGGTCCAGGGTCAGCTCGATGTGCCCCGCGTCGTCCGGCGGGGACGCCAGTGAGTAGTGCCGCTGCGCGGTGTAGCCGTCGCCGGCGGTCAGCCGCAGCATCAGATGCTGCCCGGGCAGATGTCCCGCCCACCCGGGCACCGCGAACCGGAACGTCGACACGCGGGGCGTCTCCCGCCGGATCTCCGTCAGCGTGGCCGTCCGCCACCGCGCCGCCGCCCGGTTGCTCACGGCGATACGGCCGGGCACGGCGAACCGGGTGGGTGGCGTGAAGGGCGTGTGCGGCGCGATGGACGTCTGTGGCGCCATGGTCGTCTGCGGCGCGATGGTCGTGTGCGGGGCTGTCGTCTCAGTCACCGGAGTACCGCTGCTCCTCCCACGGGTTGCCCCGCGCGTGGTAGCCGTTCTGTTCCCAGAAGCCGGGCTCGTCGTGGTCGAGCAGGCGCAGGCCCGCGATCCACTTGGCGCTCTTCCAGAAGTACAGGTGCGGCACCAGCAGCCGCGCCGGACCGCCGTGCTCGGCGGGCAGCGGCCGGCCGTCGTACTCCCAGGCGATCCAGGCCCGCCCGCCGGTGAGGTCGGCGAGCGGGAGGTTCGTGGTGTAACCGCTGTGCGAGTACGCGACCACGTGCGTGGCCGACGCGTCGGGTTCGACCACGTCCCAGAACGCGTCCAGCGAGACGCCCCCGAAGCGCACCCCGAACTTCGACCAGCTCGTCACACAGTGGATGTCGCCCTCGTACACCGACGCGGGCAGCGCGTGCGCCTCGTCCCAGTTCCAGGAGCGCGGTTCCGCCACCAGTCCGTCGATCCGGAACGTCCAGTCGGCGGGTGCCAGGTCGGGGGTGACCTCCGCCGACAGGACGGGCCAGTCGTCGCCGGCGTCGTACTGGCCGGGCGGCAGTCCTGGGTGGTGGACGCGGGGGCGTCCGGTGAAGCCTCGGGTGACGTTCATGGGGGTCCAACGTGACGGCGGTGATTGCTCAGTCGTACAACCGTACGTGGCGGTCGAGGGTGCCCCGGCCCCGGGGGCGGATGGCGATCATTGCGGCCGCGTGAACTCTTCAAAGTCCCGGGAACAGGGTCGCGGCGATCTTCCTTACCGCCAGTGGACGAGCCGGACGGGCACAGCGGGCCGGACGACGGCTGAGCGGAGCGGAGTGGGAGAGCGCATGACCGAGTATGCGACGGGCGGCGGCAAGGGCACGGACACCGTGCCGCACGTCCTCGACAACCCCGCCCTGGCCTCCCTCACCGGGCCGCACGCCCACCTCGCCGAGCGGCGCGGCCGGGTGCTGCGCTATCCGCTGGACGTCTCGCCGTGGCTGGGCCTGCCCGACGACCCGGACGCCGACGACTGGGCCGATCTCGCGGCGCTGGCGGGCCCCGGCGCCGAGGTCCCGGTCCCGGCCTACACGGGCGGTTTCCCGGCCGGCTGGGAGATGACCCTCGACCTGGCGGGTGTGCAGCTCGTCGACGACGGCGTCGCCGCCGCGCCCGACGAGGAGGCGGTACGGCTGGGCCCGGCCGACGTGCCCGAGATGCTCGACCTCGTGGCACGCACCCGGCCCGGCCCCTTCCTGCCCCGCACCATCGAACTCGGCACCTACCTCGGCATCCGCCGGGACGGCGTACTGGTCGCCATGGCCGGTGAGCGGCTGCGTCCGCCGGGCTGGACCGAGATCAGCGCGGTCTGCACCGCCCCGGCCTTCCGGGGCGAGGGCCTCGCCACCCGCCTCGTCCTCGCCGTCGCCCACGGCATCCGGGAACGGGGCGAAACCCCCTTCCTCCACACCTCCGCCACCAACACGACCGCCATCCGCCTCTACGAGTCCCTCGGCTTCCGCCTCCGCCGCACCACCCGCTTCATGGCGGCCCGCGTACCGGCGGCCGCGACGGGGGAGGAGCGGGTGGGCGTGTGAGGGGGAGGGGGAGGGGGCACGGCGGACGGCGGGGTTCAGGCGGGGCCCGCGCCCCGAAGGGGCGCGGGGAACTGCGCGAGAAGCCCCACCGGCCCGCAGACGATTTACTCCCGAGCGGGGCCGAAGGCGCAGCCCTGAAGGTCTGTCGTGGAGCCGCTCGGAGTCTTGATCTCCGGTCGTGACCATGGGGTAGGGTTGCCGGGCCAGTCATCACGTGGACCGAGGAGGTGAGACCCATTACCGCTGTGTCAGGTCGGGTGCTCTCACCTCGTCGCGGCGCGATGCGCCGCCGATAGGTCACCGCGGAGCGCCCTTCGGCCCACCGAAAGGCTCCTCGGCGTCATGCCACTTCTCTCCCTCACCTCCGTCGTCACGGCACTGCGCGCAGCCGGTTGCGTCTTCGCCGAGGACGAGTCGGAGTTGATCCTCTCCACCGCCCGCACCCCCGACGAGGCCGCCGCCATGGTCGACCGGCGTGTCGCGGGCCTCCCCCTCGAACTCGTCCTCGGCTGGGCGGAGTTCGCCGGCCTGCGCATCACCGTGGAACCCGGGGTGTTCGTCCCTCGCCGCCGCACCGAATACCTCGTCGAGCAGGCCCTCGCCACCGCCCCCGGCGCCCGTCTCGTGGTCGACCTCTGCTGCGGCTCCGGCGCGGTGGGCGCCGCCCTGGCCGCGTCGCTCGACGGCGTCGAACTGCACGCCGCCGACATCGACCCCGTGGCGGTCCGCTGCGCACGCGGCAACTTCGCGCCCCACGGCGGCCACGCCCACCGGGGAGACCTCTTCGCCGCCCTCCCCGAGGGGCTGCGAGGCCGGGTCGACATCCTCGCGGCGAACGTCCCGTACGTCCCCACCGGCGAGGTCCCCCTCCTGCCGAGCGAGGCCCGCGACCACGAACCCCTGGTCGCCCTCGACGGCGGCGAGGACGGCCTCGACGTCCTGCGCAGGGTCGCCGCCGAGGCCCCCGACTGGCTCGCCCCCGGTGGCTGCCTCCTCGTCGAGACGAGCCGACGGCAAGCACCGCTCGCCCTCGCCACCTTCCGCCGCGCCGGCCTCACCGCCCGCACGGCCGTCTCGGAGGAGAGACACGCCCACGTGGTGATCGGCACCAGACCCTGAGATCCCGGTCGGATCGCCCGGCGGCGGACCGAAGCCAGAGCCCCGCCCGACGGGGTCCCCTCCCCTCTAGGGCAGCCCTTCGCCGGGCCGCCTCCTCCGCCAAGCCCGGCCCTGCGGCCTGCCGCGCCCCGGTGTGGCCTTGCCCTCAGTCATTGTGCAACTAGTTGCACAATCGGCGTGGCGTCGTCTACAACCTTGCTGACGACGCCACGCACGGAGGGCCCCATGAGCCGTTACCCGCACCTGCTGAGCCCGCTCGACCTGGGCTTCACCACGCTCCCGAACCGCGTCCTCATGGGCTCCATGCACGTGGGCCTGGAGGAGGCCGAGCGCGGGTTCGAACGGATGGCGGAGTTCTACGCGGCCCGGGCACGCGGGGGAGTGGGCCTCATCGTCACCGGCGGCATCGCACCCAACGAGGCCGGACGGCCGTACGAGGGCGGCGCCAAGCTCACCACCGACGCCGAGGCCGACAAGCACCGCGAGATCACCGACGCCGTGCACCGCGAGGGCGGCCGGATCGCGATGCAGATCCTGCACTTCGGCCGGTACGCCTACCACCGCGACCTCGTCGCGCCCAGCGCACTCCAGGCCCCGATCAGCCCTTTCGTCCCGCACGCGCTCACCGACGCCGAGGTCGAGCAGACCGTCGACGACTACGCGAACGCGGCCCGCCTCGCCCGCCGGGCCGGCTACGACGGCGTCGAGATCATGGGCTCCGAGGGCTATCTGATCAACGAGTTCATCGCCGCCGGGACCAACCACCGCGACGACCGCTGGGGCGGCTCCTACGAGAACCGCACACGCTTCCCCGTCGAGATCGTGCGCCGGGTGCGCGAGGCGGTCGGTGAGGACTTCATCGTCATCTACCGGCTGTCGATGCTGGACCTCGTCCCCGGCGGCTCCACCCTCGACGAGGTGGTGACGCTGGCGAAGGCCGTCGAGGCGGCCGGGGCGACCATCATCAACACCGGCATCGGCTGGCACGAGGCCCGTATCCCCACCATCGCGACCTCGGTGCCGCGCGGCGCGTACACCTGGGTGACGAAGAAGCTGATGGGCGCGGTCTCCGTCCCGCTCGTCACCACCAACCGCATCAACACCCCTGAACTGGCCGAGGAGTTGCTCGCCGACGGCCACGCCGACATGGTGTCCATGGCCCGCCCGATGCTCGCCGACCCGGACTTCGTCAACAAGGCGCGCGAGGGCCGCTCCGACGCCATCAACACCTGCATCGGCTGCAACCAGGCCTGCCTGGACCACACCTTCAGCGGCAAGATCACTTCCTGCCTGGTCAACCCGCGCGCCTGCCACGAGACGGAACTCGTGCTCTCCCCGACCCGGCGGCGCAAGCGCGTCGCGGTCGTCGGTGCGGGCCCGGCCGGACTCGCCTGTGCGGTGAGCGCCGCCGAACGCGGCCACGAGGTCACGCTGTTCGACGCGGCGAGCGAGATCGGCGGGCAGCTCAACGTCGCCCGCAAGGTTCCCGGCAAGCAGGAATTCGACGAGACCCTGCGCTACTTCCGTACCCAGCTCGACGCGCACGGCGTCGACGTACGCCTGAACACCCGGGTCACGGCCGACGATCTCACGGCGACGGCGTACGACGAGGTCGTCGTCGCCACCGGTGTCACCCCCCGCACCCCCGAACTCCCCGGCGTCGACCACCCCAAGGTCCTCGGCTACCTGGACGTCCTGCGTGACGGCGCCCCCGTCGGCGACCGCGTCGCGATCCTCGGCGCCGGCGGCATCGGCTTCGACGTCGCCGAGTTCCTGACCGACGGCGGCGAGAAGACGAGCGAGGACCCGGCCGCGTACTTCCGGCAGTGGGGCGTCGACATGGACTACCGCGCCCCCGGCGGCCTCGCCGCCCCCGAGCGGCCCGCCCCGCCGCGATCGGTCCACCTCCTGCAGCGCAAGACCACCAAGGTCGGCGCCGGACTGGGCAAGACCACCGGCTGGATCCACCGCACCGAACTCAAGCACCGGGGCGTCACCATGGTCCCCGGCGTCCGGTACGACCTGATCGACGACGCCGGGCTGCACGTCACCGTCGACGGCGTCCGCCAGGTGCTGGAGGTCGACACCGTCGTCCTCTGCACCGGCCAGGACCCGCGCCGCGACCTGTACGACGACCTGATCGCCGCCGGGCGCTCCGCGCACCTCATCGGCGGCGCCGACGTGGCGGCCGAACTGGACGCCAAGCGGGCGATCAAGCAGGGCACGGAGGTGGCGGCGGCGCTGTAGGAGGCGTCGCGGGAGTCCGCCCGAGGGGGTGCGCGCGGCCGTCGCGCACTCCCGGCCTTCCTAGGATGAGCCCATGTCACTCCCGCACGCGATCCTCACCGCCCTGCTCGAGAAGCCCTCGTCGGGCCTGGAGCTGACCCGGCGGTTCGACAGGTCGATCGGCTACTTCTGGTCGGCGACGCACCAGCAGATCTATCGCGAGCTCGGGAAGCTGGAGGGCGAGGGCTACATCCGGGCCCTGCCCTCCGAACGGCCCGCCCGGGGCCAGAAGAAGAGCTACGAGGTACTGCCGGCCGGCCGCGAGGAGCTGGCCCGCTGGACCTCCGCGCCCCAGGAACCCAAGCCGTGGCGCGACGCGCTCTTCGTCCGGCTGCGTGCCGCAGCCGTGGTCGGCACGGCGGGCCTGGAGGATGACCTGCGGCGCCATCTCGCGTTGCACCAACGGAAGTTGGCGGAGTACGAGCAGATCGAGCAGCGGGACTTCGGGCCCGGCCGCGACACCGCCCAGGACCGGCTCCAGCATCTGATCCTGCGAGCGGGGATCGACCTGCAGACCTTCTGGACACAGTGGCTGACGGGCGCCCTGGAGGAGTTCGAGACGCTGCCGGGGGACGCCGGCGGCGGCGCGGACGGGGGCGCCGAGCAGGAGAGCGTCGGCGGGGAGTAGGCGGCCGTCCGTGTCACGGGCGGCCGGTCAGCCGGGCATCGGGACGAGCGCCCACCGGGGGGTCAGAGGCGGTGCGGCTTGGCCCGGCGGCGCAGGTACCAGACGGCCGCTCCCGTGCCCAGGGCCACCAGCGCTCCGCCGCCCACGAGCGTGACGGTGCCGTACTCCCGGGTCGCGCCGCCGACGCCGCCCATGACGCCGCGTGCGGGCGAGGCGGTCGTGGAGATGGTGGGGGTGGCCGCCGTGACGATGACGGACTGGGTGCCCGCCGTGGTCCCGTCCTTGCACACCACGATCACGGTGTAGGTGCCCGGGCCCACGTTCGCCCAGGAGGCGGACTGGGCGGTGCTGGTGCCCGTGAGGGTCACCTGACGCCCCTGGGAGAAGTTCGCCTGCCCGCCGGAGAGCAGCGATGCGGTGCCGAACGTGCCGTTGGTGCTGTCGGGGCAATCGCTCGTGGTGACGCTGACCGAGGAGCCCGTGGTGCTCACCGAGATCCCCGTCGGGACCGCCGCGGCCGGCTGCGCGGTCAGGGCGATCGGCAGCGCGGCGGCGGCCACCGTCAGGCCGGAGCGGAGGAGTAGCTGAGACGTACGCATGGTCTGCCCTCCAGCGGCACGGTGACGGCACATCCCTTGCGCCGCCGAGGATCGGGGGAACCGTGCTGCTCAGGGGTGAGCCAACGTGCCCCGCGCCGCGCCCGCATGTGGACGACACCCGGGCAGGTGACGCGTACCGCCGTGCGGGGGACACCGTGGCTCTCACCCGTCGGTGGTGACCGTCCGCTCCGCCGAGAACCCGCCCCACGTCCCGTCCGGCAGTTTCGCCCGGATCCGCACGCGGTACGTCACCCCGGCCTCCCGGCCCACATGGAAGCGGTACGTGGCCCGGCCCCGGGGCGGGGTCCCGCCCCAGACGAGGGTGGTCGCCGTCCGCCCGTCGAGCTGGATCTCGTACTCCGTGACCACCCCGTCCACGGGCGGAGGCAGCCAGGACAGCTCCACGGAGTACGCCTGGTCGTCCCGGCGCGCTGTCGCGCGGAATCCGGTGGGCGCGGTGGCTCGCCCGTCGTCCGCGCCCGGAGCGGTGGTGAGCCGTACCGGCGCGCTCACGGGCGAGAGGTTGTCCGCCGCGTCCCGTGACCGCACGGTGAAGGAGTAGCGGGTGCCGGGCCGCAACCCCGTGACCACGGCCGCCGTCTGCTCCCCGCCCACACCGTGGATCTTCGAGCCGCCCTGCAGGATGTCGTACGACACCACGTCCCGGTCGTCCGTCGACGGCTCCCAGGACAGCTGCACCGCCCTGCTCCCGAGCACCTTCCCGTCGAGGCGCCCCGGCCGGCTCGGGGCCCGTCGGTCCGCCGTCCCGGCGGCGGGTGTCGTGACCCGGACCTCCGCACTCGGCGGCCCGAGGTCCCCGGAGGTGCCGCGGGCCCGCACGGTGAACACGTACGTGGTGGAGGGCCGGAGCCGGGTGACGTCCACCATGTGCTCGTCGCCCGGCACCTCCTTCACCTTGCCGCGGCCCCGGTACACCTCGTACCGGGCGATCTCCGTGTCCCCGGGCGCCCGGTTCCACATGACGTGCACGCTGGTGGCGCTGCCCGCGTCGCGGTCACGCCGGGTGGGGCGGGCGGCGGGCGACTGCCGGGGCGCTCCTCCGTCGCGCAGCCGGCGGTGAGGAGCAGCGAGCAGCAGAGCGTCGGCACCAGGACGAGTGCCGGCCCGGGAACGCGTCGCACGATCCTGCCCCCTCGATCGTCGAGCCATGACGGGATTGGTCTGTACCTATCTCCATGTATGGCATGACTGACGCGGTCACATCAAGGGGCGGGTCGGGGGAGGGCGCGGTTCACGGCACGCCGGGCGGCTACGTATGCTGGTGCTCCGACACGGCGTGAACTCGCCTCTGTGCCAGGCCAGTTCACGCCGTACGGCGCGGGCCGCTGTCGTCGCCGATCCCGCGCCGACTTGAGCGGCCGAGCGGCCGGGGCCGAGTTGGGCCCGGGCCCTCGGCCGCGCACCCGCGCGAGGAGCGTGGCGTGGTCCGTCCGGCCCCCTCCCGGTGGCCGTCCTCTCCGACCCGCACCACCTTTGGGTGAGTGTCCGTCATGTCCCCCCAGGAGAGGGTTCCTCATCGTGCGTGTCCGCTCGTTGACGCTGGCCGCCGTCGGCGCCGCCCTGCTGGCCCCCGTCGCCCTGCCCGCTCTGGCCCATCCGCAGCGCCCGGCGCGGTACGAGGGCGGTGTGACCGCCGCCGAGCTGCTGGCCAGGGCGCGCGGCTGCGTCCGGGTCTCCGAGGGGCTGTACAGCAGCGACGCGGGGAAGCCCGCCGTGATCCCGGTGTGCGGGGTCGACGGCGCGGTGTACTGGAAGGCCGACATGGACATCGACTGCGACGGCCGGCCGAGTCCGCGCTGCAACCGTGAGACCGACCCGTGGTTCCAGCCCGCCACGTCGTTCCTGCAGTCCGACGGACGCCACCTCCGCTCCGAGAGCCTGCCGTTCGTCGTCGTGCCCGCGGCGAGCCGCGTCTGGGACTACCGGGTCCACGGCATCAAGGGCGGTTCCGTCGCCGCCGTCGTCCACGGAGACCGGGTCGAGTACGCCGTCGTGGGCGACACCGGCCCGCGGAACATCATCGGCGAGGCCTCCTACGCCACCGCCGAGGCGCTCGGCATCCGCCCCGACCCGCGCACCGGCGGCACCGCGTCCGGGGTCACCTACATCGTCTTCGAGGACTCCGAGGTGACCCCGATCGAGGACCATGAAGCGGCGGTCGAACTGGGCGAGGAGCTGGCCCGGAAGTGGGTGAAGGGTTCGGTGCTGCGCCGAGGCGCGACGATGCGGGGCGGAGCGACGAACTGACACCACCGCTCCTTCCCCACACGCGCCCGCCATCCCCTGGTGCGGTCGGAGGGTCACTCCTTCCGGTACGTGTACGCCTCCGACGCCGCGGCCGCCACCGTCGTGAGGTCCGCGCCCGTCGAGGCCGTGACGACCGCCGCCACGGCGCCCTCCACGAACGGGGCGTCCACCAGGCGCGTGTCCGCCGGGAGTTCGTCGCCCTCGGCGAGGAGTGCCTTCACGGTGAGGACCGCGCTGCCGAGGTCGGTCAGGACCGCGACCCCGGCGCCCCGGTCGACGGAGGCGGCCGCCGCCGAGATCAGTTCGGCGCTGGTGCCCAGGCCCCCGTCCTCGGTGCCGCCGGCCGGGGCGACGGGAACGGAGGCGCCCGCACCGGCGAGCCCCCGCGCCAGCTCGGCCACCGAGTCGGCGACGGCGGCGCTGTGCGACACCAGCACGATGCCGACCCGCTTCTCCTCAGACATCGGCGGCCTCCGGATCGGCGGTGGCGGCGAGGGCGGCGATCAGCAGCGCGGCGGAGGTGGCACCGGGATCCTGGTGGCCGATGCTCCGCTCGCCCAGATAGCTGGCCCTGCCCTTGCGGGCCTGCAACGGCGTGGTCGCGAAGGCACCCTCCTCGGCCGCGGCCCGCGCCGCGGCGAACGACTCGGCGAGCGCGTCGACCGCCGGGACCAGCGCGTCGATCATGGTCTTGTCCCCCGGGGCCGCCCCGCCCAGCGTCATGACCGCGTCGACCCCGGCGCGCAGCGCGTCCCCGAGCTGGGCCTCGCTCACCTCGGCGGCGTCGCCGAGCGCCTTGCCGGTCCGGCGCAGCAGGGTGCCGTACAGCGGGCCGGACGCCCCGCCGACGGTCGAGATCAGCTGCCGTCCGGCGAGCACGAGGACGGCGCCGGGCGTGTCCGGCGCCTCCTTCTCCAGCACGGCCGTCACGGCGGCGAACCCGCGGCGCAGATTGCTGCCGTGGTCGGCGTCCCCGATCGGTGAGTCGAGCGCCGTGAGCCGCTCGGCCTCGCGCTCCACCGAGGCCGCGGTGGCCGTCATCCAGCGACGGAAGAAGTCGGCGTCGAGCACGGAATCTCCTTGCGTGGTGAGGAAATCGACTGATGGTGAGAGGCACTGCCACGCGACCCGGCCGTGCGTGGCCGCCGGTTCGGCCCGCTCACACGCCCCAGCGCAGGCCCGGCGTCCGCACGGGCGCGTCGTACAGCCGCAGCAGTTCCTCGTCGACCTGGCACAGCGTCACCGACGCGCCGGCCATGTCGAGCGAGGTGACGTAGTTGCCGACGAGGGTGCGCGCCACGGCGACCCCGCGCTCGGTGAGCACCCGCTGCACCTCCGCGTTGAAGCCGTACAGCTCCAGCAGCGGCGTGGCGCCCATGCCGTTGACGAGCAGCAGCACCGGGTTGCGGGGGCTCATGTCGTCCAGGATGGCGTTCACCGAGAAGTCGGCGATCTCCCGCGAGGTCATCATGGCGCGCCGCTCGCGCCCCGGCTCACCGTGGATCCCGACGCCCAACTCCAGCTCCCCGGCGGGGAGATCGAAGGTGGGGCTGCCCTTGGCCGGGGTGGTGCAGGCGCTCAGGGCCACCCCGAAGCTGCGGGAGTTCTCATTGACCTGCCGGGCCAGTGCCTCGACCCGCTCCAAGGGCTGCCCCTCCTCGGCGGCGGCCCCCGCGATCTTCTCCACGAACAGCGTCGCGCCCGTGCCGCGCCGCCCGGCGGTGTAGAGGCTGTCGGTGACGGCGACGTCGTCGTCGACGAGGACCTTGGCGATCCGGATGCCCTCGTCCTCGGCGAGCTCGGCGGCCATGTCGAAGTTCAGCACGTCACCGGTGTAGTTCTTCACGATGAACAGCACCCCGGCGCCGCTGTCCACGGCGGCCGCCGCCCGCACCATCTGGTCCGGCACGGGCGACGTGAACACCTCACCGGGACAGGCCGCCGACAGCATCCCGGGCCCCACGAACCCGCCGTGCAACGGCTCGTGCCCCGATCCGCCCCCGGAGACCAGCCCCACCTTCCCGGCCACCGGCGCGTCCCGCCGCACCACCACCCGGTTCTCCACGTCCACGGTCAGCTCGGGATGCGCGGCAGCCATGCCCCGCAACGCGTCGGCGACCACGCTCTCGGCCACGTTGATCAGCATCTTCATGTGAGTCTCCCGGTGGGGTAGGCGGGCCCTCGACCCGCGTGTGGCCAGGTCGGAGCTTTCTCGATGATCCCTCAGATGTCCGCGGTCATGGTGCGTGTCGTCGCCGGTGTGGTGGAACCGAGCGTAGTGCTGGGCCAGTTGAGCGCGATACCGCGGGATCCGTCGGCCCGTCGGCCGGGCCCACTGTCCGGTGGGCCCGTATCCGCCGGGTGGCGGGGGTGGGCCGGACGTTCGCCGGATACTCCCGGCACGCGTCGCGACACAGCCTGGACGCATGACCCAGAACGCGGACGGCACGGTGGCCGACCCACCGGGCGCCCCTTCGACCGCGGTCCCGGCGTGCGCCACGAGCGCGCCCACCGTCACGAAAAGCTCCCAGGTGGGACGCCTGATCGGGGTGGACCTGGCACGAGGGCTCGCGGTCTTCGGGATGTACGCGGCCCATGTCGGCCCCGACCCCTCCGAAGGGGGCACGACCGGCTTCGTCATGGAGCCGGCGCACGGGCGGGCCTCCGCGCTCTTCGCCTTCCTGGCGGGTTTCTCGATCATCCTGATGACCGGCCGTCGTGCTCCGAAGACGGGCCGTGCGGGCCGCCAGGCGGTCGCCAAGGTCGTGATCCGAGCGCTGGTCCTGCTGGCCGTGGGCACCGCGCTCACCCTCTCCGGTACTCCGGTCGAGGTGATCCTCGCCTTCTACGGCCTGTACTTCCTGATCGTCCTGCCGCTCCACCGGCTCGGCGCCCGCTCGCTGGCGGTCGTCGCGGCGGCCGGCGCCCTGGTGCTGCCGCAGGTGCTGTACCTGGTCCAGCGCGTGCTCGAAGAAAGCGACCCCGGTGGCGTCTGGAGCTGGCCCGCCGACGCCGACGGCTTCCTCTCGCTGATGTTCACCGGGAGCTACCCGGCCCTGACCTGGATCCCGTTCGTCGTCGCCGGTATGGCCGTGGCCCGTCTCGACCTGGCCGCCACCGCCGTACGCCTACGCCTGACGATCACCGGTGCCGGCCTGGTCGTGCTCGGCCATGGCGGTTCGTTCCTGGCCCTGCACCTGGTCCCGGGCGCCCTGAAGTCCCTGGCCGAGGGCGGTTGGGGCGACCCCGGCTCCGTGGGGTCGGCCTGGTGGTCGGACACGTGGGGCTACCCGGACGGCACCCCCGCAGGCCTGCTGGTGGCGTCGCCGCACAGTGAGACGACCCTGTCGATCCTGGGCAACACCGGTGTCGCGATCGCCGTCCTGGTCGTCTGCGTCGCCGCGATCGACGGCTTCCCCCGTCTGCACCGCCTGGCCCGCCCGGTGATCGCGGTCGGCACGATGTCGCTGACCGCGTACGTCTTCCACATCGTCGGGGTCCATCTCCTCGGCATCGAGGAACTGCCCGGTTCCCCGCTGCACGTGCTGCTGGGCTTCCTCGCCGCCGTGACCGTGTTCGCGACCCTCTGGTCCCGCTTCTTCCGGCGCGGCCCCCTGGAATGGGTGATCGGCAAGGCGACCAAGCCCGCCGAACTGATCCGCTGACCGGGCCACCGCCCCCGTCCCCTCGACCAGCCCCCCGCCTTCCCCTCCCCACACGGATTGGAACTCCTCGATGCTGTTCAACCCGCTTCCGAACCCGAACCCGAACCCGAACCCGAACCCGAACCCGAACCCGAACCGCGACCGTTCCGCACGGCCGACGCGCTTCTCCTGCGGGGACCACGAAGGAGGAGACCAAGTCGCTCGACCAGCTGTACGCGGCGGCGAAGGCCGAGGGCGGACGGCTCGTCGTGTACGCGGGCGCTGACTGGAAGGACCGGCAGGACGAGACGAAGAACGCCTTCGAGAAGCGCTTCCCGGGCATCGAGGTCGAGATGGTCGTCGACTACAGCAAGTACCACGACGCCCGAGTCGACCACCAGCTCGCGACGGACAGCCTGGTGCCCGACGTCGTGCAGCTGCAGACGCTCCAGGACTTCGAGCGCTGGAAGCGGCAGGGGGTGCTGAGGCCGTACAAGCCGGCGACGCGACGCTCCATCTCTACAGCCGGTACGTGAAGAGGTTCGGCTGGACGTGGCTGAAGGGCATGGCCCGCAACACCGAGTTCCTGCGCGGCTCCGACTCCGCCGGCAACCGGATGGCCGCCGGGGAGAAGGCCATCGGCCTCGGCGGCTGGGTCACCCCGGACGTGGGGAACGACCCCGAGGCCGAGACGGTCGGCATGCTCCCCCGCACGGACGACCCGTTCGTCGCCTGGGGCCAGCGGGAGGCGATCATGCGGGACGCCCGGCACCCCGCCACCGCCAAGGCCGAGCGGACGCGCCGGCAGATGACGCTGTACATCGGCGAGGTCGGGTGCCCCGACGCCGGGCCGCCTGGGCACCCACCCCGGTTCCGGGAAGCCGTAGGCGAATCGATCCGCGGACCTGTGCGGTGCGGGTGCCGGTGCCCGTGGCGCCGTCTCCACCATTTGGCCAGGGCAGGGCGGTCCCGACCCCTGGCTTCTGGCCGTTCGGCCGAGGCGGTGCTGTGCCCCGGGGCAGCAGATTGGACCGCCGGGCCCGCGAGAGCGCGCGGCCGGACAGGACGGCGAGGGGTCGGAGATGGCGAAGGCACCACGGCACGACGCGCGGACGAACCGGCACTGGCGCGGGTCACGACGCTGGCCGTGGCCGTGCTGATCGGCGCGCAGTGGCTCGCCTCGGCGGCGGGCCTCGGCGTCCACTGATCACCACGTACGGCGTGTACTGAGGAAAGCGGGATGGCATGGCAGACAGCACGGTGATTCGGGTGGTCGTCGTCGACGACCAGGACATGGTGCGCTCGGGGTTCTCCGCGCTGCTGTCCGCGCAGAGCGACATCGACGTCGTGGGCGAGGCACCCGACGGCCGGACCGGCGTCGAGGTCTGCCGTCGCACCCACCCCGACGTCGTGCTGATGGACATACGGATGCCCGAGATGGACGGGTTGGAGGCCACCCGGCAGCTGCTGAACCCGCCGCGCGGCGTGGTGCACCGGCCCAGGGTGCTCATGCTGACCACCTTCGACATCGACGACTACGTCTACGAGGCGCTGCACGCCGGCGCCGGTGGCTTCCTGCTCAAGGACGCGCCGGTGGCCGAACTCGTACAGGCGGTACGGGTGATCGCCGCGGGTGACGCCCTGCTCGCGCCATCCGTCACCCGTCGCCTCATCGAGGACGTGGCCCGGCGGAGCCCCGTCGAACCGCGGGCCGCACGGCTCCGCCTGAACGGCCTCACGCCCCGCGAGACGGAGGTGCTGTCCCTGGTGGCGCAGGGGCTGTCGAACACCGAGATCGCGGCGCGGCTGGTGGTGGCCGAGCAGACCGTCAAGACGCACATGACCCGCCTGCTCGCCAAGCTGGGCGCCCGCGACCGGGCCCAACTCGTCGTCTTCGCCTACGAGTCGGGGGTCGTCGTGCCCGGGGCCTCGCCCGCCTGACCGACTGCCCGACCGGCCGAGTGTCATACCTCGGGGTGAGACGGGGATTGGCACCCGGGTGTGATGCGCGGCCCGCCGCCCACGCTCCAGCATCACCGCGTCCCGATCACGGAAACGGTTTCGCAGGAGCGTGAGGCATGTACCAGCCCGGCCACGACAGGAACGTCGGCCACCACCCGCACGAAGGCCGGCCCGCCGACGGGCCCGCGCGAGGGCACCTCGACGGTCGGCCCATCGACCTCGACCACATCAGCCGCCTCTACCGCACCTTCGCCGAGGACCTCGACCGCGCCCGCGAACGCCAGCGCACCCTGCTCGCGCCGCCCACCTCGATGAAGGCCCAACTCGACGACATAGAGGCGGAGATCACGTATCTCCTCCTGCGTGAGGCCCGGCCGGAGACGGTGGTGGAGATCGGCACCTTCCACGGCTGGTCCACCACCTGGATCCTGCGCGCCCTGCGCGACAACGGCACCGGCCACCTGCACTCGTACGACATCGTCGACCACGTCGTACGGGAGGTCCCCGACAGCCTCTCCACCGGCCGCTGGACCTTCACCCAGGGGGACGCCCGACAGAACCTGGAGAAGATCCCCGCCTCCACCGCCGACTTCCTGTTCATCGACGCGGCGCACTCCGCGAGCTTCGCCCGCTGGTACCTCCGTGAGCTGTTCCCGCAGCTGCGGGCGGGCATACCGGTGTGCGTCCACGACGTCTTCCACGGGCGCAGGGCACTGCCGTTCACGGAGGGAGCGGTCGTGCTGCGCTGGCTCGCGGAACGGGAGAACGTCTTCTTCACCGCGTCCCGAGCGCACGCTCCCGAGATCCACGACCGGCTGAACGACATCAAGAGGTCACTCGCGCTCGGTCACCCCGTGCGGGAGAGCAACGACAACCCGATGATCTTCTTCACGCTGCGCTGAGGTCCGGCCGGCGCCCCCTACCGGGGTGCTACGCCGAGGTTGGCTCCCCGGTGTGACGCCCGCCGACCACCCCGCTTCCTACCTTCGCCCACCACGGCAACGGAAGCACGACGGGGAAGCGGGGAGACACACCATGAGGCGTTTCACGCGAGGGCTGACCGCCTGCGCGCTGGTGCTGGCGACGGTCGCGGGGACGGCGGGCTGGGCGGCGGGCGACGTACAGACCGCCGTCACGGGCCCGCCTCCCGGTACGGCGGCGTGGACGGCCGACCGGCTGTTCGCCAGGCCGCTGCCGGACCCCGCGTCAGCCACGCCCGAACAGGTCGCACGGTTCTTCGCCGGACTGACGGCGGCCCAGCGGACCGCACTGGCCGAGCGTCACCCGCTCGTCGTGGGCGGCCTCGACGGAGCCCCGCCCGACCTCCGCTACGCGGCCAACGCCCGCGCCCTCACCGCCGGACGCGACCACGAACTGGCCCGCGCCGCGGACCCGGAGCAGCCCGAGGGCGCCCGCCGCGAGGCCCGGGCGCGGGCGGCGACGTACGACGGACTCCTGACCCCGGGGCGCCGCGTCCTCGCCTTCGACCCGCGAGGCCGGGGGCAGGTCGCCGAGGTGTACGGCGATCTGCGGACCGCCCGCCGGGTGGCGGTCGTCGTGCCGGGCTCCGACACGGACCTGGCCTCGTACGACGTCGCGGCCGGCATGGCCCGCGAGCTGCGCGCCGAGATGACCCGGCGTTCCCCGCAGGACCGCCCCGCGGTGATCGTGTGGGTCGGCTACACGACCCCGGTCGGCGTCGGCTGGGACGCCGCCACCGGGCACCTCGCGGAAGAGGGCGCGCCCCGGCTCCTGCGCTTCCTCGACGGACTGGCCGCGACCACCCGCCCGGTGGCCCCGCCCTCGGTGTTCTGCCACAGCTACGGCTCGGTGCTGTGCGGCGCCGCCGCCCACCGGCTGACCGGACGGCAGGCCTCCGACCTCGTGGTCGCGGCGTCGCCCGGTATGCGTCTCGAGCACGCCGGCCAGGTGCCGGTCGGGGCCCGTTCCCGGCTGTGGGCCACGGCCCGGAACGCGACCGACTGGATCAGCCGGATCCCGCCCGTCGAGCTGTTCGGACTCGGCCACGGCGCGGACCCGGCCGCCCCCGGTTTCGGGGCCCGGGTCGTCGCCTCCGACCGGGCCGAGGGCCACACCGGCTACTTCGCACCCGGCACCGCGTCCCTGAGCAACTACGCCGCCATCGCCGTCGGCGCCTACGGGGCCGTCACCTGCGCCCACCCGACCGGCGACACCACCACGAAGGACTGCCGCCATGGCCTTGCCTGACCTCTCCGTCGCCGCCGCCCGTATCGAGGCGCGCACACCCGTCCACCGCGACCGCGCCCTCGATGGCCTGCGCGCCCTCGCCCTCCTCGCCGTGCCCGTGGGCCACTGGATGCTCGGCGGGCTCGCCCTCGGCGCCGACGGCGCGCTGCACAACACCAGCCCGCTCGCCACGTTCGGGTTCCTCGCCCCGGTGAGCTGGGTGCTGCAGATGCTCGGCATCTTCTTCCTCGTGGGCGGCTGCGCCGCCACCCTGTCCCTGCGCCGCTCCGCCGACCGCGGAGTGCCGACGGGCGCCTGGCTGCGCGGGCGGCTGGCCCGTCTCGGCCGTCCCGTCCTCGGTGTCGCGGCGGTGTGGGCCGTGCTCCTGCCGGTGCTGTACGCCGCCGGGGTGCCGGCCACGACGCTGCGCACCGGGGCGGTGCTGGTCGTGCAGCCGCTGTGGTTCGTCGGCATATACGTGGTGGTGACCGCCCTCACGCCGTGGTGCGTGCGAGCCGCGCGGACCTGGGGCGGACGGTCCGCCGTACCGCTGCTCGCCTCGGTCGCCGTCGTGGACCTGCTGCGGTACGGCCCCTGGGCGGACGCCATGCCGTCCTGGCTGGGCCTGCTCAACCTCGGGCCGGGCTGGCTGTTCGCGTACCAACTGGGCGTCTGCTGGGGCGAAGGGCGACTCGGGCGGCGCGGCGCCCGGCTGATGCTGCTCGGGGGCGGCGTGCTGTTCGCCGTGCTGCTTCTCGTCCTCCACTACCCGGCGAGCATGGTCGGCGTGCCGGGCGCGGCCCGCACCAACTCCCATCCGCCGTCCCTGCTCGTGCTCGCGCTGGCCTGTGCGCAGTGCGGAGCGGCGATCCTCCTGCGGGACCGGCTCGACGGACTGCTGCGGCGCCGGCGCTCCCTGTGGGCGGCGGTCGTGGCCGTCAATCTCTCCGCGATGACCATCTTCTGCTGGCACCAGACGGCCCTGCTCACCCTGGCGATACCCGGTTCGCTCCTCGGCGCCCCGGTGTCCGGGCTCACCACGTCCCCGGACACCACCGCCTGGGTACTCGCCCGGCTCGCCTGGCTGCCCCTCATCGCGGTCACACTGCTCCTCCTGGGCCGCTTCACCCACCGCTTCGAGGCACCCTGGACCGGTGTCCGAGGGCCGCGTCGAGCGGCGGTCGCGCTCCTGGCGGGGGCCTTCGCCTGCTATGCCATGGCGGTCGTCTGACCGACCCGGACGCCGCCCGACCTCCACCACCCGCTCCAGGGATCGTGCTCCAGTGTTCGTGGAGGTGGCCTCAAGGCCGGTGCAGAGCTGTTGCACCCGCGCTGAAGGGTGCTCGTCGAGGCTCATGTGCATGACCACAGCGCAGGGCTCGAAGCCCGCAACCGCATCCGGACTCGCGTCCGCGTCCGTGCTCACATCCGCGTCCGCGTCCGCGTCCGTATCCGCATCAGCGTCCGTGCCCGCATCGACAGCGGTGCCCGTCCCCGTGCCCCTGTTCGTCCGGACGGTACGCCTGCTGCTCAGTCTCGCCGTCGTGCTGGCGGTCGCCACCGGCACCCTGGTGGCCGGTGCCGGCCTCGGCCACGCCGCCAGCCGCACCCAGATCGCCGCGATCGCCGAGGCGGAGGTCGGCGCCTCGGAGGCGAACGGGCAGTGCAAGAAGTACGGGCCCTGCACCAGCGTGGCCTGGTGCGCCTACTTCGCCTCCTGGGTGTGGCGGACCGCGGGCGTCGCCGACGTACCCGACACCGCCGTGGCCCGTGGGGTGGGGCTGTGGGGCAAGGAACGGGGACAGTTCAGCCCCCGGCCCGCGGGCGGCATCGGCAACCCGGAACCCGGCGACATCGTGGTGTACGGCACCCCCGCCGCAGTCGCCGGCGGCCATGTGTCGATCGTCAGCGCGGTCCACGACAACGGCACAATCACCACGGTCGACGGCAACTACGGCGACAAGGTCGCACGCCGGACCGTCAACCCTCGTACCGCCGTCTCGGGCGCGGACGACCTGTCCATCTCGGGCTATGTGAAGCCCGCCGGGCTGGAGTCCGGGACCCCGGCCACGCCCACCACGGGCCGGGTGTTCCACAATGTCCGTTCCGACGACGGCAGTTGGAGCGGAGCGAGCGTTGCCGACCCCAACAGCGGCATCGGCGACACGGCGGAGGCCGGCGGCCCCAACGGCGACCTGCATGTCCTGACGCTGTTGAACGGTCGGGTGTACCACAACCTCCGTGCGGCGGACGGTTCGTGGAGTGGTGCGCGGCAGGCGGACGGGAACGGGAGCATCGCGAAGGTGGCTGCCGCGACGACGCCGAACGGTGATCTGCATGTGGCGACGTTGCTGAGTGG
>NZ_JAQYWT010000316.1:0-195009 GCF_036322545.1 Streptomyces sp. SP18BB07 | reverse complement strand
TGTACTCACCCGAGCTACTTCCTCAGGCTTTCCTCCGGGCAGTTTCCCTTCGGTCTTGCTGTCTTGCGTTTCCGACTCTATCAGACCGTTTCCGGTTCCGATTTCCTCGGTGCTTTCCAGGTTTCCGCTTCCGCGTTTCCCTTTCCGGCGGTTCCGACTTTATCAGAGGTTCTGAGTCGGAATTTCCACCCGGTCCGGGCGGCTCCTGGCGCATCAGTTGCACCGGGTTCCCCCCTGGGCGGAGCCGTAAACGTACTGGAGCGGAGCGCCCCGATGCAAATCGAGGGGCCCCGCTCCAGTCAGGCGCTGACGGAGGGTCAGACCTCAACCACCACAGGCAGGATCATCGGCCTGCGCCGGTAGGTGTCCGAGACCCACTTGCCGAGCGTGCGGCGGATGAGTTGCTGCAGCTGGTGGGGCTCGACGACCCCGTCCTGTGCCGAACGCTCCAGAACCTCGGTGATCTTCGGAGCGACCGCACTGAACGCGGAGTCCTCGATGCCGGAGCCGCGGGCCTGGATGTGGGGACCACCGGTGATCTTGCCGGTGGAGGAGTCCACGACGACGAAGACGGAGATGATGCCCTCGTCCCCCAGGATCTTGCGGTCCTTGAGCGCCGGCTCACCGACGTCACCGACCGAGAGGCCGTCGACGTACACATAACCGGCCTGGACCTTGCCCGAGATCCTGGCCTTGCCCTCGATGAGGTCGACGACCACGCCGTCCTCGGCGATGACGATGCGGTCGTGCGGTACGCCGGTCAGGGCGCCCAGTTCCGCGTTGGCGCGCAGGTGGCGCCATTCGCCGTGCACCGGCATCAGGTTCTTCGGGCGGCAGATGTTGTAGAAGTACAGCAGTTCGCCGGCCGAGGCGTGTCCGGAGACGTGGACCTTGGCGTTGCCCTTGTGGACAACGTTCGCGCCCCAGCGGGTCAGGCCGTTGATGACGCGGTAGACCGCGTTCTCGTTGCCGGGGATCAGGGACGACGCCAGGATCACCGTGTCGCCCTGGACGATACGGATCTGGTGGTCCCGGTTGGCCATACGGGACAGGGCCGCCATCGGCTCACCCTGCGATCCGGTGCAGACGAGGACGATCTCGTGCTGCGGCAGGTCGTCGAGTGTCTTGACGTCCACGACCAGGCCTGGCGGGACCTTCAGATAGCCGAGGTCGCGGGCGATGCCCATGTTCCGGACCATCGAGCGGCCGACGAAGGCGACTCTGCGGCCGTACTCGTGGGCTGCGTCGAGGATCTGCTGGATGCGGTGGATGTGGCTGGCGAAGCTGGCCACGATGATCCGCTTGCTGGCACCCGCGAAGACCTGGCGCAGGACGTTGGAGATGTCGCGCTCGGGCGGAACGAACCCCGGAACCTCCGCGTTCGTGGAGTCCGAGAGAAGGAGATCGATGCCCTCTTCGCTCAGCCGTGCGAACGCGTGGAGGTCGGTGAGGCGGTTGTCCAGCGGGAGCTGGTCCATCTTGAAGTCACCCGTGTGGACCACCATGCCCGCAGGGGTGCGGATGGCCACGGCGAGGGCGTCCGGGATGGAGTGGTTGACCGCGACGAACTCGCAGTCGAAGGGGCCGATGCGCTCGCGGTTCCCCTCGACCACCTCAAGGGTGTACGGGCGGATGCGGTGCTCCTGGAGCTTCGCCTCGATCAGGGCGAGGGTCAGCTTGGAGCCGATCAGCGGGATGTCGGGCTTCTCGCGCAGCAGATACGGGACCGCGCCGATGTGGTCCTCGTGGCCGTGCGTGAGGACGATGCCCTCGATGTCGTCGAGGCGGTCCCTGACGGACGAGAAGTCCGGCAGGATCAGGTCGATTCCGGGCTGCTCCTCCTCGGGGAAGAGCACCCCGCAGTCGACGATCAGCAATCGGCCGCCGTACTCGAAGACGGTCATGTTCCGGCCGATCTCGCCGAGACCGCCCAGCGGGGTGACCCGCAGGCCCCGCTCGGGGAGCGGCGGCGGCGGGCCGAGTTCAGGATGCGGATGACTCAAAAGACTCTCCTCACCACGCGCGCCACGTACCTCTGTGGCACGTGGCGCGCATGACGTTCGTGCAAAAGCAGTTGTGGATGTGGATGCAGGCGCTTTCGTCCTGCCTATTCAGTTGTGAAGTCTGGTTGTCGCGTCGTGCGAAGTCCGGTGCTAGAGCTGTACCCCGCCGGCACCAAGATCGATCTTGAGCTGGGCGGTCTCCTCGGGCGAAAGCTCCACCATGGGGGCGCGCAGCGGTCCGGCGGGCAGGCCCTGGAGGGCGAGCGCCGCCTTGGTGGTCATCACGCCCTGGGTGCGGAACATGCCGGTGAAGACCGGGAGCAGCTTCTGGTGGATCTCGGTTGCCTTCTGGACGTCACCGGAGACGTACGCCTCGACGAGGGCGCGCAGCTCGGGGGTGACGACGTGGCCGACGACCGAGACGAAGCCGACCGCGCCCACGGAGAGCAGCGGGAGGTTGAGCATGTCGTCGCCGGAGTACCAGGCAAGACCCGAGCGGGCGATGGCCCAGCTGGCGCGGCCGAGGTCGCCCTTGGCGTCCTTGTTGGCGACGATGCGCGGGTGCTCGGCGAGCCGGACGATCGTCTCCGTGTCGATCGGGACGCCGCTGCGGCCCGGGATGTCGTAGAGCATGACCGGCAGCTCGGCGGCGTCGGCGATCGCCTTGAAGTGGCGGTACAGGCCCTCCTGCGGGGGCTTGTTGTAGTACGGCGTGACGACGAGGAGGCCGTGGGCGCCGACCTTCTCGGCGGCGCGGGCCAGCTCGGTGCTGTGGTGGGTGTCGTTCGTGCCGACGCCGGCGATGATGTGCGCGCGGTCGCCGACGGCTTCGAGGACGGCTCGTACCAGGTCCGATTTCTCCGCGTCACTGGTGGTGGGGGACTCGCCGGTGGTGCCGTTGATGACCAGGCCGTCGTTGCCTGCGTCCACCAGGTGGGCGGCGAGCCGCTGCGCGCCGTCGAGGTCGAGTGCGCCGTCCGCCGTGAAGGGCGTGACCATGGCGGTGAGGACCCGCCCGAAGGGGGTCTGCGGAGTCGAGGTCGGAGCCATGGGTAACACGCTACTCGCTGCTCAGGGCACGGTCTGCCCTCGGGGGGCGGGAAAAGTCTGGACAAATGCGGAGCCCGGCACTGCCTGCTCGGGGGTTCAAGCAGTGCCGGGTCCGTTTGATCAGGCTAGATGAACTTCTCGAAATGCCGCAATACGGACACTTCGCTCGGCTGACCCGTACATCTGTGCCTGGCCGAAAGTCGACGGTTCGCCACGGCTCGGCGTGGTCCGCTACGGCGCGACGCGGCCGTTCGCGTTGAACGCGGCGTGCGTGAGCGGCATGAGCCTCGCCCACTCCGCCTCCATCCGCTCGCCCACCATCTCGATCTCGCGCTGCGGGAAGGACGGGACCTTGGCGAGCTCATGCTGGGTGCGCAGGCCGAGGAAGTGCATCAGCGAGCGGGCGTTGCAGGTGGCGTACATCGACGAGAAGAGCCCGACCGGGAGGACCGAGCGGGCGACCTCGCGGGCCACGCCGGCGGCCAGCATCTCCTGGTACGCCTCGTACGCGTGGACGTACGAGTCCTCCATGACCCGCCCGACCAGCTCCTGCTGCGCCTGGGTGCCCTCCACGAAGACGTACTTGCCGGGACGCCCCTCCTGGACGAGCTTGCGGGCCTCGTCCGGGACGTAGAAGACGGGCTGCAGCTCCCGGTACCTCCCGGACTCCTCGTTGTAGGACCAGCCCACCCGGTGGCGCATGAACTCACGGAAGACGAAGATCGGGGCGCTGATGAAGAAGGTCATCGAGTTGTGCTCGAAGGGGCTGCCGTGCCGGTCCCGCATGAGGTAGTTGATGAGGCCCTTGGAGCGCTCCGGGTCCTTCTGCAGCTCCTCCAGGGACTGCTCGCCGGCGGTGGAGACGCGGGCGGCCCACAGCACGTCCGAGTCGGCGGCGCTGTGCTTCACCAACTCGACGGTGACATCGCTGCGGAAGCTGGGCTTGAGATCGTCGACGGGGGTGTCGGTCACGGCTCGGAGGGTCCTTCCCATGGCTGCTCTCGGGCGGCGCCCACTCTACGGGCCGGCACCGACAGGCGGCCCGGATGCCCCGAGTCGCCCCCTCTTGTGCCCCTGTTGGACTCCGAGAGTGGTGGGGACGGGTCCGGCTCGGTAGCCTCACCCGGCGACCCTGTGCGTGGATTGAGTGAGGATCAGCCGTGCCCCTGCCCTTCCTGACCGCCGACCGCGCCTTCGACCAGGCAGTGGACGAAGCGCTGCCCTTCGAGGACCGTGACCGCTGGCGGCGCCCCTACCGGCCCGGCCCCTGGCGGGTCGGCGCGGCCGCGCTCCTGCTGCTGCTCGCCTCGTACGTGCTGGTCGCGGCGGTCATCATCACGGCGGCCGAGACGGCGCAGGCGGGCGCGATCTGCTTCGGGGCGGCGCTGCTCATCATCGCCTGCGCCCTGCGGCTGCTGCGGGTCGGCATCTGGGTGAGCGCGCGCGGGGTGCGGCAGGTGGGCTTCTTCCGCACGCGTACGGCGTCCTGGGAGGCGAGCGTCTCGGTGCGTACCGTGCAGCAGCCGGTGCGGTGGCTCGGGCTCCCCCGGTCCGTGCAGGGGCAGGCGCTGCTCCTCGTCCGCCGGGACCGCGTGCAGGAATACGTGACGCCGCTGATGACCACGCACAACGCCGATTTCCTGGCGCGTACGGAGGCCTTCGACCGGGCGGCCGACACGATCGAGGCGTGGGCGGCGGAGTACGGACGCGCCGCGTAGTCGAACACGCGACTGAGGGGCCGGTCCGCTGGTGCGGTCGGCCCCTCAGTCGTGTGTGCGGGGGTGCGGCGGGTCAGGCGGTCGGCGTCGGCCTGCCGTCGTGGAGGGCGATGGCCCGCTGCATGGCCTTACGGGCCCGGGGGGTGTCGCGGGCGTCGTGGTAGGCGACGGCGAGACGGAACCAGCTGCGCCAGTCGTCGGGCGCGTCCTCGGTCTCCGCCTTGCGCTGCGCGAAGATCTCGTCGGCCGAGTCGCGGTCGATGCGGCCGCTCGGGGTGCGCTTCAACTCGTCGACGGGCAGGCCCCCTTCGGCGTCGAGTTCGGCGGCGAGCTGGTTGGCCCTGCGGACGAACTGGGTGTTCTTCCAGAGAAACCAGAGACCGATCGCCGGCAGGACGAGCACGGCGACGCCGAAGGCGATCGTGACCGGTGTGCCGGTCTCTATGAGCAGGACCCCGCGGCTGCCGACCAGGACGAAGTAGACGACCAGGACGGCTGCCGTGACGGCGTAGGTGATCTTCGCGCGCATGACGATCCCGGCCTGTCAGCCCAGGTCGAGGAAGTGTTCGAGGCCGAAGGTGAGGCCCGGGGTGGTCACCACGCGGCGAGCGCCGAGCAGGATGCCCGGCATGAAGCTGCTGTGGTGGAGGGAGTCGTGGCGGATGGTGAGGGTCTCGCCCTCGCCGCCGAGGAGGACCTCCTGGTGGGCCAGCAGGCCGCGCAGCCGGACGGAGTGGACGGGGATGCCGTCGACGTCCGCGCCGCGCGCGCCGTCCAGAGCCGTCTCCGTGGCGTCAGGCGCCAGGGCCGTGCCTGCCGCGCGCCGTGACTCGGCGATGAGCTGAGCCGTGCGCGTGGCGGTGCCCGAAGGGGCGTCGACCTTCTTCGGGTGGTGTAGTTCGACGACCTCCACCGACTCGAAGTAGGGGGCGGCGATCTGCGCGAACTTCATGTTCAGGACGGCCCCGATGGAGAAGTTGGGCGCGATGAGCACGCCGGTCTCGGGGGATGCGGCCAGCCAGCCGTTCAGCTGCGCGAGGCGCTCGTCGGTCCAGCCCGTCGTACCGACGACCGCGTGGATGCCGTGGCGTACGCAGTAGTCGAGGTTGTCCATGACCGAGGCGGGGGTGGTCAGTTCGACGACCACCTGGGCGCCGGTCTCCGCCAGCGTCTCCAGCTTGTCGCCCCGGCTCAGGGCGGCGACCAGCTCCATGTCCTCGGCGGCCTCGACGGCCCGTACGGCCTCGGAGCCGATACGGCCCCGGGCACCGAGGACCGCCACGCGCAGCTTGCTCATTGCTTGGTTCCTTAACTGGGGTTAGGCGACGGCTTCGTGCAGACGGGACGCCTGTTTGTCCTTGAGCGGGCCGATCACCGACAGGGAGGGGCGCCGGCCCAGGATCTCGCGGGCCACGTCACGGATCTCGTCCGGGGTCACCATGGCTATCCGGGTCAGCATCTCGTCGACGGACATCTGCTCGCCCCAGCACAGCTCGCTCTTGCCGATGCGGTTCATGATCGCGCCGGTGTCCTCCAGGCCGAGGACCGTGGAACCGCGGAGCTGGCCGATGGCGCGCTCGATCTCGTCGTCGGGCAGCCCGTGCTGAGCGACCTGGTCGAGTTCGTCTCGGCAGATCTTGAGCACGTCGTGCACCTGGGAGGGACGGCAGCCGGCATAGACGCCGAAGAGGCCGCAGTCCGCGAAGCCCGACGTGTACGAGTACACGCTGTAGGCGAGGCCGCGCTTCTCCCGGACCTCCTGGAAGAGGCGGGAGGACATGCCACCGCCCAGTGCCGTGTTGAGGACGCCGAGGGCCCAGCGGCGGTCGTCGGTGCGGGAGAGGCCGGGCATACCGAGGACGACGTGCGCCTGCTCGGTCTTGCGCCCGATCAGCTCGACACGACCGGCCGTGCGCAGGCTCCGAGTGCCCTCGCGCGGGGCGATCGGGGTGGCGTCGACGCGGGTGAGGGCGCCGGCGCTCTCGAAGGCGGCACGGACCTGGCGTACGACCTTGTTGTGGTCGATGTTGCCGGCGCAGGCGACCACGAGGTGGGTGGGGTCGTAGTGCTTCTTGTAGAAGCGGCGGATGCGGTCGGCGCTGAGGGCGTTGACCGTGTCGACCGTGCCGAGGACCGGGCGGCCGAGGGGGGTGTCGCCGAACATGGTGTGCGCGAACAGGTCGTGCACGCAGTCGCCCGGGTCGTCCTCGGTCATCGCGATCTCCTCGAGGATGGCGCCGCGTTCGACGTCGACGTCCTCCTCGCGGATGAGCGAGCCGGTGAGCATGTCGCAGACCGTGTCGATGGCCAGCGGCAGGTCGGAGTCGAGCACGCGCGCGTAGTAGCACGTGTACTCCTTGGCCGTGAACGCGTTCATCTCGCCGCCGACCGCGTCGATCGCGGACGATATGTCGAGTGCGCTGCGCCGGGTGGTGCCCTTGAAGAGCAGGTGCTCCAGGTAGTGCGTGGCGCCGTTCAGCGCGGGCGTCTCGTCGCGGGAGCCGACGTGCGCCCAGATGCCGAAGGTGGCGGAGCGCACGGACGGCAGGGTCTCGGTGACGATGCGCAGGCCGCCCGGGAGGGTGGTCTTGCGGACCGTACCGATGCCGTCTCTGCCCTTGATCAGGGTTTGGGTACGGGCGACGGCCCGCGCCTCCGTGGAGGTGCGGGCCGTCGCCTTGGAGCTACGGGACGTCACTGGTCGGTGTCGTCCTTCTTGTCCTCGGAGCTCTCTTCGCCCTCGATCACGGGGATGAGGGAGAGCTTGCCGCGGGAGTCGATCTCGGCGATCTCGACCTGGACCTTGGCGCCCACGCCGACGACGTCCTCGACGTTCTCCACGCGCTTGCCGCCGGCCAGCTTGCGGATCTGCGAGATGTGCAGCAGTCCGTCCTTGCCCGGGAGCAGCGACACGAACGCGCCGAAGGTGGTGGTCTTGACGACCGTACCCAGGTAGCGCTCGCCGACCTCCGGCATGGTCGGGTTGGCGATGCCGTTGATCGTGGCGCGGGCGGCCTCGGCCTGCGAGCCGACCTGGGCACCGATGTAGATGGTGCCGTCGTCCTCGATCGTGATCTCGGCGCCGGTGTCCTCCTGGATCTGGTTGATCATCTTGCCCTTCGGGCCGATGACCTCACCGATCTTGTCCACGGGGATCTTGACGGTGATGATCCGCGGGGCGTTGGGGGACATCTCGTCCGGCGTGTCGATCGCTTCCATCATCACGTCGAGGATGTGGAGGCGGGCGTCACGGGCCTGCTTGAGGGCGGCGGCCAGGACGGAGGCCGGGATGCCGTCCAGCTTGGTGTCGAGCTGGAGGGCGGTGACGAACTCCTTGGTGCCGGCGACCTTGAAGTCCATGTCGCCGAAGGCGTCCTCCGCACCGAGGATGTCGGTGAGGGTGACGTAGTGCGTCTCGCCGTCGATCTCCTGGGAGATCAGACCCATGGCGATACCGGCGACGGGGGCCTTCAGCGGCACACCGGCGTTCAGAAGCGACATGGTGGAGGCGCAGACCGAGCCCATGGACGTCGAGCCGTTGGAGCTGAGCGCCTCGGAGACCTGGCGGATCGCGTAGGGGAACTCCTCACGCGTCGGCAGGACCGGGACGAGGGCGCGCTCGGCGAGGGCGCCGTGGCCGATCTCGCGGCGCTTCGGGGAGCCGACGCGGCCCGTCTCGCCGGTGGAGTACGGCGGGAAGTTGTAGTTGTGCATGTAGCGCTTGCGCGTCACCGGCGACAGGGTGTCGAGCTGCTGCTCCATGCGGAGCATGTTGAGGGTGGTGACGCCCAGGATCTGGGTCTCGCCACGCTCGAACACGGCGGAGCCGTGCACACGCGGGATGGCCTCGACCTCGGCGGCGAGCGTACGGATGTCCGTCACGCCGCGGCCGTCGATGCGCTTCTTCTCCTTGATGACGCGCTCACGGACCAGGGACTTGGTCAGCGAGCGGTACGCGGCGGAGATCTCCTTCTCGCGGCCCTCGAACTGCGGGAGCAGCTTCTCGGCGGCGAGCGCCTTGACGCGGTCCAGCTCGGACTCGCGCTCCTGCTTGCCGGCGATGGTGAGCGCCTGGGCGAGCTCGTCCTTGACGGCGGCCGTGAGGGCCTCCAGGACGTCGTCCTGGTAGTCGAGGAAGATCGGGAACTCGCCGGTGGGCTTGGCGGCCTTCGACGCAAGGTCGGCCTGGGCCTTGCAGAGGACCTTGATGAAGGGCTTCGCGGCGTCCAGACCGGCGGCGACGACCTCCTCGGTCGGCGCTTCGGCGCCGCCCTTGACCAGCTGGATGGTCTTCTCGGTGGCCTCGGCCTCGACCATCATGATCGCGACGTCGCCGTCCTCCAGGGTGCGGCCCGCGACGACCATGTCGAAGACGGCGTCCTCGAGCTCGGAGTGCGTCGGGAAGGCCACCCACTGACCGTTGATCAGCGCGACGCGGACGCCGCCGATCGGGCCGGAGAAGGGCAGACCGGCCAGCTGCGTGGACGCGGAGGCGGCGTTGATCGCCACGACGTCGTACAGGTGGTCGGGGTTGAGCGCCATGATCGTGGCGACGACCTGGATCTCGTTGCGCAGGCCCTTCTTGAAGGACGGGCGCAGCGGGCGGTCGATGAGGCGGCAGGTGAGGATGGCGTCCTCGGAGGGACGGCCCTCACGGCGGAAGAAGCTGCCGGGGATCTTGCCGGCGGCGTACATCCGCTCCTCGACGTCCACCGTGAGGGGGAAGAAGTCGAGCTGGTCCTTGGGGTTCTTGGAGGCGGTGGTGGCCGACAGCACCATGGTGTCGTCGTCCAGGTACGCCACGGCGGAGCCGGCGGCCTGCTTGGCCAGGCGGCCCGTCTCGAAGCGGATGGTGCGGGTGCCGAAGGAACCGTTGTCGATGACGGCCTCGGCGTAGTGGGTCTCGTTCTCCACTAGTGAATTCTCCTCGTCTTCGTCCCTGGTCCCGCCCGTGTGGCAGGGGGACGGTGGCGGAGAAGCGCGCCGTCTGGTGCGGGCCGGTCTTCGATCGAAGCCCTCGGGGTTCGCAATTCCCCGGGGGCCACTACCGAGGACCGGCGGCGGCGAGGTGCGCTTCTCCTCGTTCGGTGTGTGTGCGGCTGCCCGTGCCCGGGCGTCCTCACACTGTGTCGTGCCTATTGCGTTGTGCTACCACACTACAAAGGGGTGGTGACACTCCGCACGTTTCCGCCCGTACGTCCCGCGTACGGCGGGGCCGCGCGCGCCCCTTTCCATCAAGGTCACGCCGGGGTCCACTGGGGTCCGGCGGGTGCCGCGGAGGGGCGTACAGCAAAGGGAGCGGCTCCCTTTCTCCCGGGAACCGCTCCCCTGCACGGCGTCTTACTTGGCGCCCGCCGCACCGCGGCGGATGCCAAGGCGGTCGACCAGCGCACGGAAGCGCTGGATGTCCTTCTTGGCGAGGTACTGCAGCAGGCGGCGACGCTGACCGACCAGGATCAGCAGACCACGGCGGGAGTGGTGGTCGTGCTTGTGGGTCTTGAGGTGCTCGGTCAGGTCCGAGATACGGCGGGAGAGCATCGCGACCTGGACCTCGGGGGAGCCGGTGTCGCCCTCCTTGGTACCGAACTCGCTGATGATCTGCTTCTTCGTAGCGGCGTCGAGCGACACGCGATACTCCTCATGAGTCTCATTGATGCCACCGAGTGCCCCTGGTCTTCTTCTCAGGGGGGCTTACGTGACTCTGGTGACGGGATCCGTCGGCGCGGTCTCTGGGGCGCTTGGGAGAGCCCGGAGGTGCGTACATAGACGGCCGTCACACAGGGTACCAGGGTCGGGGACCGGCCCGACCGGGGGCCGGTCAGCGCCTGTCGAGGGCGACGCTCTCGTAACCGATCGCCACGGTGGTCTCCTCCCCGACCTCACCCTTGCCGCTCGGGCCGCAGGAGGAGCGTCTCCTTGCGGGACACCGGATCGAGGCTGACGACAGCGGCGGGCGAGAGGTTGCCGGACCCCCGGTACGCGATCAGTTCACCGCCGCTCATCCTCAGCGGGTACATCCTCCGTCCGGGTATGGAGTCGAACTTGAACACGGTCCTTCCGATGCCCAGGTCGTACGCGACGATGTCGTCGTCCGTCGTGATGTAGAGCCGCTCCACCCGACGAAGATCGGGCTGCAGGTCTCCACCACAGCGTTGAAGGTCTCGCTGCAGTTGATGACCTGGTGATCACGTTGGGCTGGATCGAGGCGCGCGCCTTGCCCCTGTCGTCGAGAATGGGTCCACTTGAACCTGCCCGTGCGGGCGTCGACCTTCTCCACCCGGAACTCGGGGTCCCCGAGTCTCCGCACCGCTGCAGCGCGATCAGACCCTGGCCGCCCGCGAACCCGGAGTCCTCGCACGCCGACGGTGTGGTGTCGGCCCGCAGCCGCTTGTCTGTGGTCATGTCGTACGCCGCCGAGCCCTGTCCCAGGTGACGAGGACCGCACCGTTGGTCATCGTGACGTTGACGGACATGGCGCTGCCGTCGCCCGGCAGCCGCGCGTCCCACCTTTTCTTGCCCGTGTCGACGTCGAAGACCGCGAGGCGGTCGCAGGGCAGGCTCATGGCCGTGGAGATGGGGTTCTCGTCCGGATCGGAGCTCTGGTCGGGGTGGGTGATGGCCGTCCAGCCGGCCACGCCGACGTGACGCGTCACCGCGCACAGTGGGCGGGGAAGTCGAGCTTGTACAGTTCCTGGCTCTTGTCCCCGTGTTGGGTGAACCCCTGGACGTAGTCCCCGACACCCTTCGCGAAGACCTTCTCCGTCGCCCAGGTGCCGATGGACGAGTCGTCCGGAGCCTGCCGGACGGCCACCGGACGCCGCTCCGGCTCCGCATCGCCGCCGCCGGACGCGGCCAGAACCGCCGCGCCGGCCGTTCGCAGGCGCCGAAGTCGGGTGCGGCGCTCGGATTCGAGGGCGGAGGCGGTGCAGGAGAGTGGGACGGGCCGCTCACAGGCCATGGCCTTCCTGTGTGATGGGGACACTGCCGCTCGCTCACCGAACCCTGTAACGAAGCTGACACTGCTCGTTACGGTCGCACCTGGGCGAACCCCTGAGCAGCGAGAACGTCAGCAAGTAGGGTGACCTCACGGTGCGTTGGCGCAGAGGAAGGATCGATGCCGTCATGGCCGAGGCTGAGGACAAAGAACTCAAGGCACGCAAGGAGCGGGAGAAGGACGAGCTCTACGCGCTCGACATCTCGGGTCTCGAGTGGCACAGCGCCCCTGGCACGGAGGAACACGAGGAGCGAGTGGAGATCGCATACCTCCCGGAAGGCGCGGTGGCGATGCGGTCGTCGCTCGACCCGGAGACCGTGCTGCGCTACACAGAGGCGGAGTGGCGAGCCTTCGTGCTGGGAGCCCGGGACGGCGAGTTCGATCTGGAACCGGCTCCGCACAATGGGGGGCTGGACGTGGAGACCGGCCTCTGATGAATGGGGCAGGGAACCAGCGATCGGCTTCCCTGCCCCATTGGCTTGCACGGTATCCGAGGGTCGTCACCACAACGGTTCACGCGCTGGCCCATCCGCCGCGACAGTGGGTTGGGGGCAAAGGCAAGGAGGCGAGCCGGAGTTCGGCCCCTGACTGCCTGTCCACCCTCGCCCCCTGCGACAGAGCTCGCCAGGCCCGTCGGAGGAAGAGCGCTGCCCGCTTCCTACCCGGACAGGTACGCGGGACGGGCACCACCACTAGCTCGTCAGGGCCCGGGCCCGTGCGTACACGTCGAAGACGGCCAGAGCCAGTGGGATCAGCGTGAGCAGGACGAAGCTCTCGGCGATCTCCAGGAAGCGTCCCCAGAACGGGGTCACACCACGCTGCGGGGTGATCAGACCGATCGCGGTGACAAGGACGACGGCTGCGGCGATCGCCGCAGCGAGCCAGACGCTACGGATGTCGAGGGCAGTCGTATCGCCGAGGACGGCGTCGCGCACATAGTCCTGCGGCGGGTTCAGGGCGAGCCCGAGTCCGAGGAAGACCAGGGCCGTGAGGCCTGCCGCCAGGGCAGCGCTCACCTGCGCGGTGTAGCGGAAGAGATGGGCGCGCATCAACATCGCCACACCTGTGGACAGAGCCAGAAGTTCCGCCCACACATTGCCGGAGAAGGCCAGGACGATCGACGCGCCCACGGAGACGAGCGCACAGCCGCCGACAAGACCGACGAGAAGCTCGTGGCCGCGGCGGGCCTGGGCCGCGACGCGTTCGACGTCGATGGGATCCTGCGCGTCCGGCTCACCCTCGTCGTAGCCGCCCCAGGACGGATTGGGCGGTTCGAAACCGATCGGCAAGCGCGCGAAGCGCATGGACAGGCCGGGCAGGAAGGCAAGCGCGACAACGGAGAGCGGAGCACAGATGGCGGCCGTCTCGATGGGCCGCAGCTTCGTGAGGATGGCGATGAAGGTGGTGATCAGACCGATCGCGGTGGCGAAGACGAAGGCCACGAAGGGGCCGTCGCCTCCGGGCGACAACAAGGTGAGTACCACGGCGGCGAGCAGGACGGCCGTGCAGGCGAGCAGAAACTGCAGCCGCCCGATGCCCTGTCCCTCGGAGAGAGGAAGCAGTCCGGAACCGGCCACAGCGACGTTCGGGAAGGAGCCCAGGCCGAGAGCGATCGCTGAGCCGCGATCGCCGTACACCCGTGCGCGCACGCAGGCGATGGTGAGCAACAGCAGTCCGAAAACGCCGGCGATGACGCCCTGCAGGCTGTGCATGTCGTGACGGATCTCGGAGCTCCAGGCCACGAACGCCAGCAGCACCGGCAGGACGCCGCCCGCGATGAGACCGGCGGTCCGTGTGAGTTCGCCGTTCCAGAGGGTGCGGTCACGGGTGACGGCAGCGGCCACCGCCTCGGAGACGTCGTCGAGGACGGCCGGCGGCAGCGATGCTGCGAACGGACGCAGGGTGAGCAACTCTCCGTCGAGGATGCGCTGCGCCGCGAACGACCGCGCTCCGTCGAGGACTGTGCCGTCACGGCGTACGAGGTGATAGCCGACAGGAGCACCTTCGTCAGGGCTCTGCTGGGAAAGCCTCAGGATCTCCGGATACAGGTCGGCGACCGGTACGTCGTCGGGCAGCGCCACATCGATGCGGCTGTCGGGTGCCACGATGGTGACCCGGCAGAAACCGAGGCCCGTGCCTGCCCCGGAAGGGGCTCCGATGCCCGGTCCGCCGGTCGCGCCGACCGGCGCGGAGGCCGTCAAGCTCACCTGCTGTTCCCCCTCGTCGGTGATCGGGCGGTCCGCGGTGCCGCTGCGTACCCGTCCGCCCGCAAAGATCCTGTGCACGTTGCGCCGCGCCGCCCGCGCAACCGGGCAACGATGTCGTCACGCCCGGGAAGTGCGGGGCGGCGCTTGGTTCCGAGCGTTGCGGATTGCCCGGTTTTCCCGGAACGATTCGCAACTGCTCACACACCTCATGGGCACCCTACCGCCCGCCGGTATCGGTGGTTGTCAGTAGGATCACCGTTCGCGATCGACGTCCGCCGGACACGGGGCGGCGGACGAAACATCTCGGTCCGGCAAGGGAATTGGTGCGTAGTGAGCCACATCGTCGTCAAGCGCCCACCGCGGGCGCTGCCGAAGGAAGTGCCCACGGACGAGGTCGTGCTGCAGCCTCCGCCGGAGCTTCCGCGTGGGCAGCAGGAGGGTGCACTCATGCAACTCCTGCCCATGCTCGGCATGGGCGGTTCCGTGGTGTTCTTCTTCAACCCGCAGGCCCAGCCCTTCATGAAGATCATGGGCATGGTGATGGTGGCCTCCACGATCGCCATGGGCGTCGCGATGCTGGTCCGCTACCGCCGCGGCAACCAGGGCCAACTGGCGGACATCCGACGGGACTACCTGCGTTACCTGTCGCAGACGCGGCACCAGGCCATGGACACCGCCAAGGCCCAGCGCGATGCGCAGTACTACCTGCATCCTTCACCGGAGCAACTGTGGGCTTTGGTCGCCGAGGGCAGCCGGGTGTGGGAGCGGCGCACCGGTGACGAGGACTTCGGGCAGGTGCGCGTCGGCCTCGGCCCCCAGGGCCTGGCCACTCCCCTGATCGCACCGCAGACCGCTCCGGTCGACGAGTTGGAGCCGCTGACCGCCGGGGCCATGCAGCGTTTCCTGGCCACACACAGCACGATCGAGGACCTGCCGATGGCGGTCTCGCTGCGCGCCTTCTACCACGTGACGATCAGTGGCGAACCCGGCACCGTGCGCGGCACCGCCCGAGCGGTCACGGCCTGCCTCGCGGCGCTGCACTCATCCGAGGACCTGGTCATCGCGGTCGCCACCGGGCGGGAGGCGGCGCCCGCGTGGGAATGGGCTAAGTGGCTGCCCCACACGCAGACACGGGGCGTCACGGACGGCGCGGGCAGCATGCGTCTGATCACCACCGATCCCATGGAACTGGAGGACCGGCTGACCGCCGTCCTCCAGGGCCGCCCGCGTTTCCACCCCGCCGCTCCGCCGGTCTCCGAGCAACCGCACTTGGTCGTCCTGCTCGACGGTGTCTCACTGCCACCCGCTTCCCTGTTGGCCAGTCCTGAAGGCCTGCAGAGCGTGACGGTCATCGAGATCGTCCCCGGAGACCTCAGCTCCGGGCGCGGCGACCTCTCGATCATCGTGCAGCCCAAGGAACTGCGCCTCGAGTCGGCGCACGGCATGGTCTACGAGGGCACACCGGACGTCCTGTCGTACGAGGCCGCCGAAGCTCTTGCCCGACAACTGGCGCCGCTGCGCATGGCGTCGGGTGGCGACGACGGCGAACCGCTGCTGGCCAACCTGGATTTCACGGAACTGCTGAACCTGGGCGACGCGGCTTCGGTCGACCCACGGCGCACCTGGCGCCCGCGTTCGCAGTCGGAGCGGCTGCGCGTGCCGATCGGCCTCGGCGAGGACGGCCGGCCCGTGATGCTCGACCTCAAGGAGGCCGCACAGGAGGGCATGGGTCCCCACGGCCTCTGCGTCGGCGCGACCGGTTCCGGAAAGTCGGAGCTGCTGCGCACGCTGGTCCTGGGCCTGGCCGTGACCCACTCCTCCGAAACTCTGAACTTCGTCCTGGCGGACTTCAAGGGTGGTGCGACCTTCGCCGGCATGGCGCAGATGCCCCACGTGGCGGCCGTGATCACCAACCTCGCGGACGACCTGACCCTCGTCGACCGCATGGGCGATTCGATCCGCGGTGAGCTGAACCGTCGCCAGGAGCTGCTCCGCGATGCCGGCAACTACGCCAACATTCACGACTACGAGAAGGCCCGCGCCGCCGGCGCACCGCTGCAGCCCATTCCGTCGCTGGTCCTGGTGATCGACGAGTTCAGCGAACTGCTCACCGCGAAGCCGGACTTCATCGAGATGTTCGTGCAGATCGGCCGTATCGGCCGTTCTCTGGGTGTGCACCTGCTGCTCGCCTCGCAGCGTCTGGAGGAAGGCCGCCTGAGAGGGCTGGAGACCTACCTGTCGTACCGGATCGGTCTGCGGACGTTCTCGTCGGCCGAGTCCCGCGCCGCGATCGGCGTCCCCGACGCGTACGAGCTGCCGAACGTGCCGGGCTCCGGCATCCTGAAGTTCGGTACGGAGGAGATGGTGCGCTTCAAGGCAGCGTACGTCTCCGGGGTGTACCGCACGGGTTCCCAGCAGCCCGTCGTGCCCGGCGGACCGCTCCCGGTCGACCGTCGGCCCGTGCTGTTCACCGCGGCCGATGTCCCTGTGCAGTACGCGCCGGTACCGCAGCAGCGTCAGGAGGAGCCCGACGCGCAGCAGGACGACGCGCTCGCCGACACCGTGCTTGACGTGATCGTCCGGCGTCTGGAGGCCCAGGGGCCGGCCGCCCACCAGGTGTGGCTTCCCCCACTGGACAGTCCGCCCTCCCTCGACTCGTTGCTCCCGGGGCTGGCTCCGGTGCCCGGCAGGGGCATGACACAGCCCGGTTACGAGGGTGCCGGTCGGCTCGTCGTCCCGGTCGGCCTCGTCGACAAGCCGTATGAGCAGCGGCGCGAACCGCTCTGGACCGACTTCGGCGGCGCGGCCGGCCACATGCAGGTCCTCGGCGGCCCGCAGTCCGGCAAGTCGACACTGCTGCGCTCGATCATCGCGTCGTTCGCACTCACCCACACCCCTCACGAAGTGCAGTTCTACGGCCTCGACTTCGGTGGTGGCGGTCTGTCGGCCGTGGCCGACCTGCCGCACGTGGGAGGGGTGGCCTCACGACTGGACCCCGAGAAGGTCCGGCGTACGGTGGCCGAGGTGTACGGCGTCCTGACCCGCCGTGAGGAGTACTTCCGCACCGCGAACATCTCGTCGATCGCCGAGTTCCGTGCGCGCCGTGCACGGGGGGACATCTCAGTGACCGACCAGCCCTGGGGCGACGTCTTCCTCGCCATCGACGGCTGGGGCAATTTCCGTACCGACTACGAGGCATTGGATCCGGTGATCCTGGACATCGCGGCGCGCGGCCTCGGTTACGGCATCCACCTGATCCTCACCGCCTCGCGCTCCATGGAGGTCCGTTCGAACCTCAAGGATCATCTGATGAACCGTTTGGAGTTGCGGCTCGGCGACCCCATGGACTCCGAGTTCGACCGCAAGGTGGCAGCGAACGTTCCCACAGGTGTTCCTGGACGCGGTCAGACACCGCAGAAGCAACACTTCATGGCGGCGGTCCCGCGTATCGACGGTCTGTCCTCCGACACGGACCTGGCGGAGGCGACGGCGGCCCTCGCCTCCGATGTCGGCCGCCACTGGCAACAGCCTGGCGCTCCCGAAGTCCGCTTGCTGCCGCGGGAGTTCCCCGCAGCTCAGCTGCCCCCGGGCAACCGCTTCCCGAACCGCGGTATCTCCTTCGCCCTCGACGAGGACAGCCTCGAGCCGGTGTTCGTGGACTTCGACCAGGACCCGTTCTTCCTCATCTTCGGCGAGAGCGAGTCCGGCAAGTCGAATCTGCTGAAACTGCTCATCAAGCGTCTCACCGAGCGCTACGACAGCAACAACTGCAAGCTGTTCGTGGTCGACAACCGCCGCTCGCTGCTGGGTGTCACCCCTCCTTCCCATTTGGCGGAGTACATCCCCATGTCGAACCAGATGCAGCACCACATGGACGCCCTGGCCGACCTCATGCAACGCCGCACCCCCACCGCGGACGTCACACAGGAGCAACTGCGCAACCGCAGCTGGTGGCGGGGCCCCACGGTGTTCGTGATCGTTGACGACTACGACCTGGTGTCCACGTCGAGCGGCAACCCGCTGTCGGGACTCACGGACATGCTCCCGTTCGCCCGTGATGTCGGCGTCCGCTTCATCATCGCCCGCTCCACCGCGGGCGCCGGCCGCGCAGGCTACGAGGCCTTCACTCAGCGCATCAAGGAACTCGGGGCTCAAGGCGTCGTCCTCGCGGGCGACCCGGGCGAGGGCGACCTGCTGGGCGGTGTACGGCCGCGGCCGATGCCTGCGGGGCGCGGTGTGTTCGTGTCTCGGAAGCGGGGGAAGCCGTTGGTCCAGGTCGGGTTGACCGAGGACGAGAATGTGTGACGGGTGCCGGTCTGCTGATCGTCGGCCATGGCCCTGATCCAACGACGGGGTGGGCGCCTCCCGCGCGCGCCCACCCCGGAACTGCTCCACGAACCTCGTGCTACTGAAGGTAACTCGCTCCCCGCTTGTCACCTTCCATGTAGGTACCACCCGCCGTTGCCACGACGTGACCGATACCCGTGAGCGCGGTGTGGATGTCGGTGGCTTCCTTGTCCCACCTCTTCAGCTTGGCATCGAAGGCGCTCTGGGACTCACCCTCCCAGTACTGCAAGCTGTTCTCGACGAGCCTCTTCAGCTCCTGCAGGTCCTGCTCAAGGTCCCTCGCCTCATTGGCGATTTTGGTCGCCGTGATGTCGAGCGCGTCATAAGTGACGGAAAGTCCGTCGGTGTAGTTACCGGCCATCTCTACCAACCTCGTCTCACTGGTCCGTGCTGATGCGGCCATAAGTCCGGCCTTGGTCCAAAAAAGGCTCAACTCATGGAACTGAACGGAGAAACCGTCGGGGCACCGTCCTGGAGGTCGATCCTGTTGACCGCCGCGCGCACCTCGTCTTCCTTGCTGTCGACGATGTTGCGCGCCGAGGTCATCGCGTCGATGACCTCAGCAAGGATGTTGCCCATGTTCCGCAGCGATTCGTTGATCTCGAACTGCTTCTTGTCGAACGCGGCTCGGCCGATTCCGTCCCACTGACCGGTCTCCAGGCTGTCGATGATTCCCTGAAGCCTGTGAACACGCGACTTGACGTTCTCGTACTTCGAGAGCATCTGCTTCTGGAGCAGAATTACTGCATCGTTTTCGAGCTTCTGCTTGCCGGCCATGGTCAGCCGTCCTTTCTGTTTCTGCTTGCTGATCCAACTGTCTTGGCTTGAGCCGAACAGCGCAGGGCTCGTGACGGCCTTCTACGGCTGTCGATGTCACCTGGCGCGTCGCGCCCGCATGACGGCCACGCCGACACCACCGATCACGATGGCCGCGGCGGCCGCGGCGAGCGCGATCCAGAGGGTGTTGCTGTCATCGGTCGATTCCGCAGCTGAGTCTGCAGCCGAGGTACCGCCTGTAGAGCGTTTTTCGGGGGCCGGTGATGCGCTTGACGGAGAGGGGGAGGGCGAGGCAGCGGACGCGGAGTTGGCCAGAAGATCTCCGCCGTTGTCCTTTGCGAGAGGGTCGACGTGGGCAGAGCCGGCGTCATAGTCCGGGTCCTTGAGAACCATCCGAGGACGGACGAAGCCATAACCGGCGTACTTGCTCGGTTCGTCCTTCGCCCATGTGCGGCCAGCGGTGTCGATCAGGGAGCGGGTGACCTGGTTCACCGTCCAGTCAGGGTGGACGGACCAGATCAGGGCCGCGGAGGCGGCGGCTATGGCGACCGCGGGACTCGTGCCAGACCTGTCGTCGCAGTACGAGCGGAAGGTCGCATCACACCACCCCGGGAAGCCATCCCCTGGCGCCGAGAGATCCACGTAATTTCCTGACGAGGAGAACTCTGGCACCGTCAGGGAGGGGTCCACTGCCGCGATCCCGAGCACGTACGGGTATGCGGCCGGATAGCCGATCGCGCCTTTGGTCTGCCCCTTGTTACCAACCGAGGCGATCATCAGCTTGCCTTTCGAAGCGGCGTACTCGATGGCTTCCTTCTCCTTGGAACTCGGCCCCACTGCTCCGAACGACATGCTGATGATCTGCGCGTCAGTGTCGGCTGCCGCCCTGATCGCTTCTATGAGATCAGGGGTCTTCTCCCGTTCCTCCGCCCCGCCCTTCAGCCCCTCAAGCTCAATGCGATACGGAATGATCTTCGCCCCCGGCGCCAACCCCTGCAGGCCTCCGTCTGCTCCCGTACCTGCGATCAACTCGGCCATGGAGGTTCCATGGCCGAGTTGATCGTCCGTGGCGCCGTACGCAACCGACTTGGGCACTTCGTCGACCAGGACCTGCCCCTTCAGGGACGGGGTATCTGCGTTCACCCCGCTGTCGATAACAGCGACCTTGATGCCCTTGCCTGTGCTGACCTTCCACATCTGTTGGGCCTGCATCGTTTCCAGGTACCACTGCTTGGACTGGGCGTCGTACGCAGCGGCACCAGAGGCGAATCCCACACTCACGGCCGCCAGGGCACCGATCAGAGCACCCACAGCCCGCACTCGTCTACCGCAGCGCGATCCGTGGAACATGGCCTGCTCGGCTCGTCGGCTGGTCCCTGACGTCATCGTGTTCCGTGTCCTCGCTCATGCTCGGTCAGTTGACGACCGGCGGCACGTCACGCCGCGGCCTGTGAGGCAGGTCAGTCTCTTCGTCTTCGATCCGGTGGTCGACGCACGGTGACCCCTGGGTGTTCCCGTCGTCACCGGGCGTCCCGTGGCCAGGGCCGCGCACGAGTCCGGCACCGCCACGCGTCAGACCGTTACGCTCGGCTCCTGACACGGAGTTGCGTGCGGTCGGCCTACCCGTGACAGCCTCGGTTGTTCCCGAACCCCCACGAGGGGGTGTCGCGCTCGAACTCGACCTCGCCCCGGTCTCAGGCGCTCCGAAAACCCCACGCTGTCCCGGCCGACCAGTAGTAGGCCGCGAGTTGGCCGTCGCCCCCTCGCCACCGATCACCGTACCGCGAGGAATTCTCGCCCCACCCTTCGCGGAAGCGCCGGCGGCAGTGGGCTGTCCCCCGACAACTCCATTCACACGACCGGCTCCGGTCACAGGACGGCTGTTCGCCTGCGGAGCAGCCGTACCACCGGCTCGCGGCGTACCACCGGTGACCGCGCGGCCCATCTGGGACGAATGCGATCCGGGAGCCATGCCTCCGGCAGTGGGCCGTCCGGTCGACGTGGGTCGCCCCATCTGGTTCATGGGCCCTTGCCCCGTAGAGCGTCCAGGAGCCGAACTAGGCGAACCGGGCAAACCAGTGCGCCCCTGAGCCGACGCAGGATTACGGAAATTATTCGATCCGCCCAGGTTCCGGCCTGACGTGCCGTTTGAGACCGGTGCCCTTAGCCCACCCTCGAACATGCCCGGCTGGCCGCCACCGGGAGCAGGGGTACCCTGCGACGGCGGAATGTGGCCGGTCACGGGTGTAGTCGTGGAGGGTGGCAGCGTGCCGACGCTGTCGATATTGGTACGGACTGGCTGATCGGGGTACGTAATCTTACTGGTGACGCCCTCGGTGGTGTGCTGGTTGTCGCTTGCACTGTGCCTGGAGATATCGCCAGTGGCCTGAGCGCCCACGGAAGGTGTTGCCCCGTGGGTGTGTGAGCCCGAACCGGCCGCCGAAGGGCCATAATCCACCTGCGGAGCCACGGGCTTGGGAACTCCGACATCAGGCATGGCCGTGAACTCCGGCGTCCTGTCCTTGGCAGGTAGGGACGCCAGCACCTCTTCGGACACCGCGTAGTACGAGGCCAACCGGTTCATCTGGTTGATCGCCTCTTGACGGTCCTTCTCCACCCGTACGGCTGCCGCGTACTCGCTCTTGTCCGCGACTTTCTCAGCCTCAGTGAAGTGCTCGGGCCGCTTCCGGCTCGCTTCCGCGTCACGAGACGGCATGGCACCGCGCACAGACGCAAGTCCCACGGCGGCTGCGGTGATCTGGTCCCCTGCAGTTCCCGCGAAGTCACTCAAGTGGTGCGTGTTGATGACGAGCGAGCTGCCCCACTTGCGGAAGGCATCACCCGATTCTCCGACCCAGTGGACGTTGTCGATGTGGCCTTCGAGTTCGTCAGCTGCCGCCTTGATGGCGTCGCGCGCATCCCACAGCGCCTTGCCTGAGGATTCCAGGTCCTCCGGGTCCGTTCGCTCGACGAGGTCAATCAGCTGATTGAGGTCGAAGTCACGCTTCTCGAAGTCCGTCCGATCCGCGATGGTCCGCCCCAGCGAACTGTCCACGAAGGCCGAGCGCACCATACGGTTGAGCAAGCCACCTTGCGGACGGTCCTCAAACCCTCGGACAATATCCGTGACGCCGTTCTGCCCTTCGACGCGGTCGACGTCCGCCTCATGCCGTTTGTCAGTCATCGTCACTTCACCATGGTGCGGCTGTCACCGACGCGTTGCTTGCCGTCCTTGGCATCCTGGATCTCCGTGATCTCTCCTTGGATGGCATAGAACCGCTGCCGCAGTTCCTCCTCAAGGTTGTCGAAGCCCCGATGCGCACCCTGAACCGCGATGGCGGTCGCCTCAATCTGCAGATGCAGGGTCTTGGACAGGGAAGTGAGCTCTTGATGGACCCGGTTGTACTGCGTGTACAAGCCGTCGGCCTCAGGGAAGACGCCGTCCGCCCCAGCGCTCAGCGACGTCGCCCTGATGGTCTGAGCGCCCACCTTCGTCGGGTTACCGGCCGACGTCTCAAGGTCGCGGAGAACCGCGTCCACCCGCTTCACGAACTTGTCCAGGGCCTCACCACTGGCCTCCAGGTTCGCCGCCCTGGCCGCCGACACACCCCCCGCCATCTCTGCCGGAAGCACGATGCCCCTCCCCGTTGCCCCGTACACCGCCAGCCCCGACCTTGATCGGGACCCGGCCAACCACGCGCCGTGCGATTCGCAAAGCGAGCCGGGCCTCACGGCGCTCTCGCCACTGTAGTCAACCTGCACAACCGGGCCAACAGCGATGTACGTCAGTCCGGTTACGAGACCGATCGACTGTCACCCTTTGCCCGTCCTGTCTGTTCACTGTGAACGGGTGCACATGACGGGCCGTGCACCGGGCCCGCGTGGCTCTACCCCATGATGCAGGGTCACCACGGACGACGGCGTCACACTGCTTGCGATCTTCATCAGACTCGCGCAGGCGCTCCATCGGGTCTCCGCGTCAACTCCTGCGTGTCGTAGCCGAAGCGGCGCCCAGCCACGGGTCCCCTCCCCCTTCCAGCCGTCACCGTGGTCCCGAGCACACGTCTCCTGCGAACGTTCACGACCGACAATCTACGTACAGTGGACATGATCCAAACTCACCATGGGCCGGGTTGCTAACTTGACTCGCCACCACACCATCGGAACAGCAGCGTCTGTCCAGACGGTGGCATGAGGAGCGCTGGCCGAGCACACTGGGGGAAGGGTTCTACCCATGGCATGGGAAGAGTGGGAGCAGCTCAAGGCGGAGGCAGCCGAGCGGCAGTCGACGCACATGCAGTTGAACCAGGTCGAGGGTGGTGGCGGCTCTTCTGCGCTTCCGGAGAAGTTCGGGGTCCTCAAGGCCAATCAGACCGATCTGAGCAAGATCGGCAAGATCGCGCACACCCTCTACAACGATCTCTGGGACAAGGCCCGCGTCGCCGTCCCCAGCAGTGACTCGGCGGCCGGCGACTTGTCGAAGCAGGGCTTCGCCCTCGGCGCGGGCCTCAAGCATGTGTCGACCCGCTGGGAAGAGCAGCTCAAGTCCCTGAGGGATGCCGTCGCGCACATCTCGAACCACATGCATGTCACCACGAAGCTGCACACCGGGGACGATGGCTTCATCCAACGCCAGATGAGCAGCATCGACGCACTGGACGCCGGATTCGACGAACGCGTCGGAACACCTGGTGAAAAGAACCGCGCCTACTACCCGGAGGAGAACAAGAAGAAGGAGTAGCGGCGGCTCGGACCGTCGGCGGCATGGCCCACCGCGCCATCCAGTACCGACATCTGCGCCGTGAAGCACCCACGCCTACTCCCCCTACTTCCCTGCCCTGAGGACGAAATCCGATGCAACTCGACACTCTCCTCCATGCCAGCTTCAAACTGCTCGACGACGCCGTCACCGACTGGTCGACACTCGTCGATCGCCTCGAAGAACTGAAGAAGGACGCCGAAGACGGGCTGCACCAGGCCGCGAACAAGGCCAACTGGGCTGGTATGAACGCCCAGGTTTCCAAAGAGTTCATCGGCAAGACGGCAGGCGAGTTTGCCGATGCCCACACGCAGGCCAAAACCATTCACAGCATCCTCAGCGACACCCGGGGCGAGCTGAAGGGCTATCACCGGCAGCTGACCGAGGCCATCGACCGCGGCCGGAAGAAGAACCTGAAAGTCATCGGGTACGAGGGCGGATTCACAGTCACCTCGGACGTTCCTCCGGAAGGCCGCGCCAAGGCGGACACGGACAACCAGGGGGACATCACCGCGCTTCGCGACGAGGTCCAGGGAATTCTGAACAAAGCCACCCAGAGCGATGACTCGGCAAGCACCGTCCTCCAAGCAATCGCCGATCAGAGCAGGCTGGGCTTCTCGGACGCCAACTACTCCGACCGGGATTCCGCGGCCGCAGCCGTCAAGGCGGCCAAGGAACTGGCGAAGCTCGCGAAGAAGGACCCCGACGACCTGACGGTCAAGGACTTCGACAGGCTCAACGACGGACTCAAGAAGTACGCAAACGATGCCCTCTTCGGCGAAACGTTCGCGACGACCCTCGGTCCGAAGAAGACTCTTGAGTTCTGGACCGGTGTCACCGACACCAACAGGGGAAACTACGAACTCACCCACAAGCGCCTCGACCAGTTCGACGACCTCCAGCGCAACCTTGGCACCACGCTGGCCCACGCCTCGCAGAGCGACTCCCTGGCCATGACCGACTGGAAGCGCCAGATGATCGACATCGGCGACAAGCCGATCTACGGCACCAGCGGCGGTCCGATGGGCTTCCAGGTCATGAGCAACCTGATGCGAACCGGTGACTACGATGACCAGTTCCTGCACGACTACGGCACCAAGCTCATGGACGCCGAGCGCAGGCTCACCGGAAATGGCGAGCATGGGAACGGGGTCTGGCAGCAGATCGGCAGCAGTCCCCAACTGAACCGGATTGGAGAGGACAGCGGCTCCGACCCACTCACGGGTTACTTGAAGGGCCTGTCCAACAGCCCTGCGGCAGCTACCGATTTCTTCAATCAGCAATACGTGTCGAAGGACGACCCCGACAACCCCTTCGAACGGGACTCGGACGACGCCAACACCTACAAGGGCAAGGTGTCACTGTCCAATTTCCAGTACTTGTTTGAGGAGCGGCAGTGGCCGCAGGAGGCCGACTCGAAGGGCGATGATCTCCACACGGGTCAGAACAACCTTGCGTTGGCGCTGGAAGCTGCCACCACGGGACACCCGGCCGGCGAGCTGCCAACCCCGGATACGCCTGCTCACAATGATCAGCAAGCGAAGCTTTTCAACGCCATCGTCGCTTCCGTGGGAGATGACTCTGGACGCCTGACCGATAACGGGTACATGTCAGACAGCATGGGACAGATGGCCTCGGAGTATCTGCCGGACATCAATAGGGCAGTGAGCGACGTGGCGAGGGATGAGGACTCGCACGCCTGGAACGACATCAAGAGGCTTTACCCCGTTGCAGGTACCGACGCCTCCCTGAATCACCCAGACGTCACCAAATTCCTCTTCGCGTTGGGACAGAATGACGAGGGATACGCCGCTGTCGAAGTCGGGCAGCAAGCATACATGGCAAAATTGATGGATTACCACCTTGATCCGGATTTGCCAGCCGACCAAAGATTCTCCGAGAATACAGAGACCACTGTCCGGTACATCTCCTCACGCTCCGGTGAGCTATCAGGCACCCTCGGACTCGGACGTCAGGAAGCCATTGGAAACCCCGGTTCCGACGAGGACAAGGAATTCGACCACTCTATGGCTCAGTACAAGAACGCAATTTCCGGTGGTGTCGGAACTGCCGTAGGGGTCGGCACTTCCTTCATTGCGACGCCATGGATCGGGGCTTTGGTGGGTGGCGGCGCCGGCACAGCGACAAGCCTGGTCCTGGAACAAGTATTCAAGGACGCCGAGGGGAACGCCCTGGCAGACAAGTACCAACAAATGGGCGACGCCTGGCAAGCCGCTCTTGTCACGAACAACGAGTACGTCGGCATTGGAGCACACACCGCAGCCACTGAACACGGCTTGTCCAATGCCGAAGATATCGAAACCTGGTCTAGAGAAGGAGCTCGACAAGGTTACGTCAATGCGCGCGCCCTCCTTGACGGCCAGGCCCCCGGTAGCACAACCTCTCCCGGATAAACTCTCAACTTAGCGAGCACACTGTGAGTTACTCTCATATCTGCACTCGAAAGCACCGCACGTCCACCGCAGTTGGGACGATTGCGTCCCTCATGATTATTTCGGGGTGCTCCGGAGATCAGGAGAAACGCGAATACACAGTTCCCGACTCAGCATGCGGAACCTCAATCAACGCAAAGGCACTGTCCCCCTTTTTGCCTTCCGGAGAAAAACTCACAAGCAAGGCGACCTCAAACCCTCAAGGGGTCGCCAAATGTTCCATCTCCGTGGACGGAAAACTGATCGTTCAGACTTCTCAGGAATGGTGGAACGACATGAGCATTCTTCAGTTCGCCCGCGGCATGACCTTGGATGATCCCAATCATCAAACAGATGACGGCAAGTATGCCTTCTCGGGCTACCAAGCTTTCGGCAAGGCGGCAAACTGCCAGAACAGTAAGTATAAAGAACAAGTTCTCTTTACCGCCGTTCAAGCACCCGGCTCGAAGCATAGAGACGCTGCTGCAATGAAGCAGCTCATTGCCGGCTTCACCAAGGCTGCCGAGAGTTCCACGCAGTGCAACTAACGCAGGAAAAACTCACCAAACCGCTCGTGGCTTTCTTGATGAACCGCACCCGGCAACAACCACGTCAACCCGACCTGACCAGCTACTCAGGTTGAACTCGCGGAGGCCGCAGGGCTGTTGCAAAGTCGGCTTGATCCTGTGGAGTGGCTGGTGCATCGAGGGGCTGCTGTCGGATCCGGACCGCGACAAGGGCTGGACGATGGTAGGGAGAGTCGAGCACGCCAACCCGTACCTTGATCCAGAAGTTCCTTGGTGAAACGTCCGGGAGCGCGATCAAAATATTCGCAAGCTGTTCCCTGTCTTCGTCGCGTTGACGAACCTCGTAAATGCGTTGGTGTTGATGGCCAGTGCACCTCGATGGAGCGCTTTCGAGTCGCGTACCCCGACCCACGGCGACGCCAGGGCTATTTCAACGCACTCGTTGTCCGCTGCGCTGTAGCTGCTCTTGAACCAGGCTGCTGTCGCTAGCTTGGCAGAGGCCGGTAGATCGTTCATCGAGTGAACTCCTGTCGTGCTGCAGTCAGTAGATCAAGGCTGGCCGAGGTGTCGGCGGCTTGTGAACGCAGGTAGTCAAACATGAGTTTGTAGTTCTGGACTTCGGTGTGAGCGTCAAGGTAGAGCCCCCGCCTGTGGAGTTCGAGATAGACCACGTTCATGCTGCTGAGTAGGGGGTCCTCGCTGTCGCGTCCGAGGACGAGGAAGTGGCCGCCGGAGCCGGCTGCGTGGGCGCCCGCGGTGAATGGGAGTACTTGGATGTCGACGTTGGGGCGTTGAGCCATGGCGTGCAGATGATTGATCTGCTCGACCATCACGTCCGTGCCGCCGACGAGTCGCCGGAGCACCGAGTGGTCGAGAACCACCCACAGGTGGAGCGCAGGAATGCGGTCGAGGATGGCCTGCCGCTTGATGCGGGCGTCCACCTTGTTCGCGATCACGTCCGCTTCAGTGCGGACGTCCTGTGCCTCATATAGCGCGAGCGCATAGCGCGGGGTCTGGAGCAGGCCCGGTACCAGCGCGTTCGCGAAGACGTGCTCGTACGTGGCGACATCCTCGAAGGACATCAGTGGGTCCATGACCTCCGGCACGGCCGGGTGGTCCATCCACCAGCCGTTGTCCAGGTTCCGGACGAGCTCGACCAACGTGTCCCGTTCCTCGGTCGTCGCATCGCAGGAGTCGGCGAGGGCCCGCATGGTGGGCACCCGAAGCCTGGCGCGGTCCTGCCATGTCTCGTACCGGTTCACGGTCCCTACAGATACACCTGACCGCTTGGCGACTTCGGACTGCGTGAGGTTCACCCTGGAGCGAAGTGCCTTAAGTGCGCGGGCGATCTGCATGCGGCCGGCGGGGCCTACTGATCCTCGTACCGTCGTCATCTCGTCTCCTACCCGGCCGCTTTCGGTATGGGTCCCCAGCTCTCGGTGCCAACGCCCAGAGCCTACGCAGGCGTTGGCGCATACCCCACTGCCACGTTCACCAGATCGAGTGAGAGCCCAGCCAAGCGACTATCGACCATTGAAATTCAATGGAAACCATGCTCGACGGGCGCACCAAGCGCTCATACCTGCTCATTACAGGTCAATGCATCCATTGCTCTGAAGGAGTCGTCATGAGGCGGCTGATCTCACAACTCGGTAATCGAGCAAGGGGGTTCTTCGTTCCGACTGGGCGTCATCGAGGAGGGCGACCACTGACCCCGCACCCGTCGACGCCAGCTCGGCTTCGCCCCCTCATCTCCCCCACCGTCCAAGCCTGGTACGAGCCCATCGACGACACCACGACCCGCCTCGTTCGCCCATATCTCACCGTGTACGAACTGACGAGGAGGCCCGGCTCCAGCGGCGTCGAGACGACACCCTGTGGTCTGTGACGCACCGGATCTACCTCAACACCCGTGACATTCATGCACAGTTGGAGGCAGCGTGATGGGTGACAAGGAAGCGACTCACGTAAGGCTCCTGCCATGGACCGGTGCGCACCGTCAGGCGTGCCTCCTCCTCGCGGACGGCGGCGAGAGCGGCTCTGTCTCCCGGCTGACCGATCGCGAGAGCGGGCAACTGAACCTGGCGGAGCGGCTGCTCAGCCGTGCGCGGGATCTCCTGACAGACAGCGGCGGGAAGAAGGACGGGCACCTTGTTTCTCTCGCAACTCAGTTGAGTGATGCGCTCACGGACGCATTGTTGATCGCTCGCTCTCGGGGCGCTCATCTTGGTGGAGCCCAGGCAGCACCTCCGTCGGTGGAAAACATCCCTGGCGTGCCCGAGGCGCTGTCATGCACAAGCCCCGTCGAACCGCGGGCCTTCGGTCTGCTCACGTTGCCCGGGGCAGACTTCGCCTCCGCAGGTGTCGCACGCCGCTACGTGCGTGACGCGGCTCAGTGGTGGGGGCTCGCGCCGGATGCCGTGAACGACTTGGAAACCGTTACGGGTGAGCTGGTGGCCAATGCCTTGGAGCACAGCGACTGCCGTCTCATCGCGATCACTCTCGCGCTCGGCATCACTACAGCCACCGTGAGCGTGACCGACGAAGGCACGAGTGCAGGGCAGGGGGCCATGGTCCCGTTCCCGCCGTCCCGACCTCCGAAATCGGAAGTAGATGCAGAAGAAGAACACGGGCGCGGCTTGCTCATCACGGCTGCCCTGGCCACCCGCTGGGGGCAGCGCCGGGCGGGCAGCGGCCTGACGTTCTGGGCCGAATTCGCCACTCGGTCGCCAGGTGATATCCACGAACATCACCTTGTGAGGACCCCTTTTGGCAAGGGGTCCCGCACCGTAGTTGTCGGCGTGGATCCGGCGTATCTGTTCGGTGAGCTCGGTATCGCGCAGGCTGCGGGCCGACGGCGGGCGGCTGTGGGCGGCGTAGTAGGTACGACGTTCCGAGCGGCGCCGCGGGGTCACAACCAACAATCGGAAGGTTCCTGAGCTTCCGCCCTTTGGCCAGCACCAGCTTCCCGTCCTCTAGGGCAGCGTCCTCTGCACCCAAGAGCCTCTCCAGCATGCCCAGTACGCTTCCAGAGTCTCTTGTCTTGATCACTAGGAACGGAACCACCCATGACCATAGTCCGCTTGTCCGCAGCAACTTGGAGCCTCGCGGCCGTCTCCGTCGGCGTGCTGCTCGGCGGCTGCTCGGCCTCGGTCGACGTCGGAACGTCCACGACGAAGATGTCCTCGGACAAACTGGCCACCATCGTCGCCGAGAAGCTCGCCGCCACAACCGGCCAGCCGAAGCCAGACATCTCCTGCCCCGAGGACCTCGCCGGGAAGGTTGGCACTACGACGCGTTGCACGCTCACAGCAGACGACGGCAGCACCTTGGGCGTAGCGGTCAAGGTGACCTCTGTCGATGGAGACCAGATCAACTTCGACATCAAGGCCGACAGCGCGGCTTCCCCGGCTCCGAACTGACAACTGAGCATTTCCTAGCTACCCCTCACGAGTGACGATCGTCCACGTCTGATCGCGAACGGTGCGCGGGGCACGGAAATGATGCGGTCCGGGTCGACCCGTAACAGTCCTCCCCCTCCACTGCGAGCCGACAAGCTCGATGAGTGAGCGTCCCTCGACGCCGGTGATGCCCGTCTGCATGCAGTCGTCCCCTCTCGACCGAAAGCTTTCGATATACATACAGAACACGACGCCAGTTCCGTTCCCCCTGACCATGAAGTAGACGTTCGAAGTCGGTGTTGGCGTCAGCCGGTTCGGTGTCTACACCCGAGACGGCGGTACATGCAGCCGCCCAGGCCGTCCGTGGCCCCTGCACCGCCCCCGTCAGGTCGCTGTCGTCCCGCGCCGCGTCATCGGGAGACGCCGAAGCTCTGGACGGCCAGGTAGATGCCCATGCCGGCCATCGTGATGAGGGCGATGCGGGCGACGATGAAGGCGGAGTCGGGCAGTTCCTCGGCCGAGGGGTTGACGCGGGAGCGCCAGGCGCGGACCCAGTCCGCCTTGACGCAGGCCATGGCCAGAAGTACCACGGACAGAATCAGGCCCAGTACGGTCAGTTGGGTCAGTGGGTCCATGTGTTGCCTCCCGGCCGTCGTTGCTTGCGCCGCGAATCCCGCACCGCCACCGCCGTGCCGCTCAGCCCCGCCACCAGGACGAGGCCGCCTACGGTCACATACGTCGCCAGGCGCGTGTTTCGTTCCTCCGCGGACTCACCGAAGTGCAGTGGGGTGACCGAGGGGGCCTCGCCCCTGGCTACTCCGCCCTCGGGCTTCGGGCTCTCGACAGGGCGCTCCGGGTCCACGTTCGTCAGCGCGTTGACGGGGTCGACCACTCCCCACCCCACCAAGGGGTCATGGCCGGGGATCGAGCGTTCCGCTGTCTGTTCGATCTGGGCGACAACCTGCTGGGCGGTCCAGTCCGGGTACTTGGACTTCAGGAGAGCCGCCACACCGGCCACGTACGGCGCGGAGAAGCTCGTGCCGTTGTCGGAGCAGTGGCCGCCGTCGGGGACTGTGGAGATCATGTCGACGCCTGGGGCTGCGACTCCTACGAATTCCCCTGATTGTGAGAAGGGGGCGCGTTCGTTGTTGCGGTCGGAGGACGCCACTGCCAGGACTCCCTTGTACGACGCCGGGTAGGTGACCTTGACGTTGCCGCCCAGGCCGTCGTTGCCGGCCGAGGCGACGACCACGACCTTGTTGTCGAGGGCGTAGTCGACGGCGTCCTCCAGTCTCACATCGGGCCTCACGGCGTTGGCCGTGTCCTGCGAGATGTTGATGACATCGGCGCCCACGTCGACGGCGTGACGGATCGACGACGCCAGAGTGAGGGCCGTTCCGTCGCCCTCCGCGTTGTTCTGCTTGATCGGAATGATCTTGGCGTCCGGGGCCAGGCCCACGAAGCCGGTCCCCTTCAGCGGTCGGGCCGCGATGATGCCGGCCACGCGTGTGCCGTGGCCCACTGTGTCGGTGGTGCCCTGGCTGTTGCCGCGGTCGATCTTCTCGCCCTCGGAGTTCTTCGCGGGGAGGTAGTTCGCGCCCTTGGCGGCGTCCACGGCCTTGGTGAGCTGGGGATTCTTGACATCCACCCCCGTGTCGATCACGGCCACCTGGACGTTCTTCCCCGTGGACAGCGCCCACAGTTCGTCGAGGTTGACGCGTTGCAGCGCCCAGGGACGGCCCGCGTAGTCCTTCGACGGGAACGTGCATTGGCCGGCGTCGGCCCAAGCAGTGGTCGCGGGCAGAGCGAGTACCGAGGTGGAGGCGATCAGCGCGGTCGCGGCGGCCCGGGCGGCCGTTCTCGTACCCCAGCCGCTCCGGAGCCCCCACCTCTCTGTGTTCCGCCTGATCCGCGCACTCAGCGCCCTCGCGTTCGCCTTCGACATCGCTTCGCTCCCCTCCACCGCACGCCTACGAACCCTGCGGCTGCCGCGCCGCAGCCTCCGACAGGCGTGGCCCCGTTGGCAGGAACGTCGACCACTGCGCCGGGATGGGAGAGGGCGTCACCCTTTCGTAGCCGAGCCGGGTCTGGGCGATCTTCGCCTCGTTGAGCGCTTCCTCACGCTGCTTGGCCGAGGTGCCGATGCCCTCGTCCCCGGTGGTGCTGTCGCTGTTGGACTGCAGCGCGTAACGCAGGCCCGTGTCCGTGACCAGGAAGACGCCACCTGCCCTCGTCTCCGCGCCCTTGAACTGGCGGTAGAGCTGGCCGGAGCCCGGAGTGACATACGCGCTGGAGGATCCGGTCGGCAGTTGAGCGGGGAAGTCGGTGCCCACCCAGGTGGACAGCTTCGTCTTTCCCTTCGAGCCGACCGACAGCAGGACGTTGCAGACGGTGTTGCGGCCCGAGGTGGCGCTGGAGCCGTCGTTCACCGTTCTCGGCTTGAACGCCGGCCAGGTCTTGTCCGCCTCGAAGGTCGTACTGTCGGCGACCGCACCGGGGTGGACCTGTTGTGCCTCTCCGGCCTGTCCGACGTCGACGAGGTCCCCGCTGTTGAGCAGCAGCGTGGCGACGAACTCGGAGATCCGGGCCACCTCGCCCTGCAGCACCACGTAGTACTGCATCCGCCGGCCGTCGTATGCCTTGATGACCTCACCGACCTTGTCGTACTGCTCAAGGCCGATGGAGGCGTTCGCCTTCGTGCCAGGCGTACCGTCGATCTCCGGGATGGAGATCGGGTCGCCCTTGTGGAGGGTGTCGAGCCATTTCTGGGACACGCGCTGCGGGTCTCTGCCCTGGGTGTCGAGGGCCTTGAGCAGTTCGGCGTCGGTCGGGTCGGCCAGCTGGTACGCCGTGCCCCGCGCGTCGACCACGTACTGCGTCTTGCCGTCCGGGCCGACGACGTACATCAAGTCGCCGCCGGAGAGCTTCTCGGAGCCTCCCGTCTTGTCGAACTCCTTCTCGGCCAGGACGAACGCGGCCTTCTGGATGGCGCGGCCGCCGTCACCGGGACGCTCGCACACGGCCCAGCGCTTGGCGACCTCCGCCTCGTCGGGGGAGGGCAGACGGTCGGGGGCGTAGGGAATCCCGATCGTGGCACCGTGCGGCGGCTCGCCGCTGTCGAGGATCTCCTCGTCGACGGTGATGATGTCGGCCTTGCCGGGATCCAGGAGCAGTTTGGCCGATGCCATGTTGAGAACCGGATGCAGCTGCTCGCGACCATTCGTCTTCAGCACCACGTATCGGGTGGTGGAATCGCTCGCCACGATGACGTGCTCCTCCGCCTTGGCCCAGTCTTTGGGTGCCTTCGGGCTGAACACACCGATGCCCCCGAAGACCGCGAGAATCACCACCCCGACGACGGCGCCGGGCCACAGCGCCCGCAGCGGCTTGGGGGCGCCCTCCTCCGAACCCGACGGAGACGGCTGAAGGAAGGATGCGAGCGTACGGCGCTTCGCGAAGGTGTAGGCGTTGAGTTCGTCCCGCCGTGATGCCATCTGTGTCCGCTCTCTCCCCGTGCGGAGCCGCGGGGGGAACTGTGAAGATCCGCCCCTGTCCTCAATTGCCTCTGGCGCCCAGGCTGTCAGAGGCGCCCCCTACTATGCCTGTTGCGTGACTGTGCTGATGGCACGGGCAGGGCGCTCAGGCTGTGCAGGGTCCTGAGGGCATGGGTTTTCGGGAGAGTTCGGGGGGTTTGGAGCAATGGCTTCCGCAACACGGGCCCGGTCGCGATCGCAATCGGGGCCGCGATCAGGTGGCACGCTTCGGTCGCGTTCGCGCGGTTCGTCCTCTCCTTCTCCGACAGCGCGGTCGGGAGCGGCGCCTGACGCCGCCGCGTCTTCCCGCGGGTCCGTGTCGCCCCATCTGAGGTCCCACTCGGGGCACGGTGGCTCGTTCGCGGTACAGCGACTGGTGATGCTGGAGATGGCGGCCGCCCTCGTGGTCGTCGGATGGCTCGTCGGTACGGCCGCGCTCATTCCGGCCGTCGCGGTCGCTGCCGTGCTGGTCGTGCTCGCTCTCGTACGACGCCGCGGACACTCCCTGCCCGAGTGGCTGGGCTCGCTGCTGGCACTGCGGGCCCGTATGCGCAGGGCCGCGAGCGCACCGGCTCCTTCGGGGATCGATTCCGGCTTCGCCCCTGCCGTGGAGTGTGATCCCAGCCTGCGGACGTACAGCTTCCACCGCGGCGACCGTCGCGATCGGCGGCCGGTCGGCATGGTGGGCGACGGAGGATTCCTCACCGCGGTGCTCCAGCTGGAGTCGGATGCCGGTGCGCTGCGCGCCGAGCGCAGTCGCCGACCGCTGCCCGTCGCGCTCGTGCAGGACGTCCTCGAAGTCGACGGAATCCGGTTGGAGTCGGCGCAGATCCTGGTGCACACCCAGCCGGCGCCCGCGCTGCATCTGCCCCAGCAGTCGGTCGTCGTGAGCAATTACGCACCGCTCCAGGCCCAGACCGGCGCTCCGGCGGTGCGCATCATGTGGATAGCGTTGAAACTCGACCCCGAGTCGTGCCCTGAAGCGGTGGCCGCGCGCGGCGGCGGGCTCCGTGGGGCGCAGAAGTGTCTGGTGCGGTCGGCGGAGCACTTGTCCAGTCGACTGACCGGCGCCGGCTTCCGGGCCAATCTCTTGACGGAGGAGGGGCTGACAGCTGCCATCGCCACCTCCGCGTGCGCCAACCCGATGGTGACCGCGCAGGCCGCACAGACCGGGCGGGACGAGGCACCACAGCGGCGGACCGAGGAGTCCAGCCGCAGCTGGCGCTGTGACAATCGTCGCCACACCACGTACTGGGTGCGCCGCTGGCCTCAACTGGGCGGCTCCGGCACCTCGCTGGCACAGTTGGTGGCGCATCTGACCGCGGTTCCCGCGCTGGCGACGACCTTCAGTCTGACGCTGGCCAAAGGCGGTCGGCAGGACGTCACCCTTGCAGGTCACCTTCGCATCACCGGTCGCAGCATGCAGGAGCTGACCGACGCGCGACGCGATCTGGAGCAGGCCGCGCGTCAGGTGCGGACCGGGCTCGTGCGTCTGGACCGTGAACAACTCCCTGGCGTTCTCGCCACCCTGCCGCTCGGAGGTACCCGCTGATGGCCATGAGGGCATCGGCATCGCCGTCATCCGCGTCCGCACCCGAAGGCACTTCGGAGGTCACGGGCCTCGGACAGCGACTGCGCACCGGGTTCGGACTGTTGGGTCCCCGGCACCCGCGGCACACACTGCCCGTGGAACAGGTGGGGGCGCTCTCGCTGCCCATCGGAGACGACGGTGTGGTGGTGGGTGTCAACCAACAGGGCCAGCCCGCCGTTCTCGGGATCAACCGCCCGACCCCGTTCGACGTCGTCCTCATCGGCGGTCTGTGGACGGCCCAGGTCCTGGCACTCCGTTCGGCGGCGACGGGGGCGCGTGTTGCCGTGGAGACGGGACGGGCACAGGCCTGGATGCCGCTGGTGCACGCCATGGGCGGCGGTCAGAACGGCCTGGCCGTGTACGACGTGGGGCGAGTGCCGCCCCAGGGCGCGTCGGCCGGCACACCGGTGCTGGTAGTGCGTGACTGCGGCATGCGACCGCCGCGCGGGCGCGTGGCGTCGTCACCCTGGCAGTCCGTACTCACGCTTCTTCCCTATCTGAGTCCGGTCGCACCGCGGTTGATGCGCCAGGCTCGCCTCGTGGGCGTGCAGCGGGTGTCGCCGGACGAGGCAACGGAGATCGGGCGCGTGATAGGGCTGCCGCACCCCGAGATCCGGTCACTACCCGGGCTGCAGGACGGCATCACGCTGTGGTGCACGGAGCGGGACCGGCAGTACGTGAAGACGCAGGCCACGGACGCGGAGACCGGTCTGCTGGGTGTGGCACGTCGCATGGACTGAGCCGACAGTTCAGGACGAGGCAGACGTACTGAGATCGAGTCGATGCCATATGTCCATGTTCCTCCACCATTGAGGCAGTCGCACCCTTCATCGAACCTGGTCAGGAGAGACGGGCCTGCCGGGTCCGCGGTTTTGATGATTAGGCTGGGGTACAGCACGTCGCGAGTTGCCCGCGAGCGGGTGGTACGGGCGGTGCGACACGACCCGGGGCCCGAGGGGGGACCAGCCCGGCGAATCAGACGACAGGAACGGTCGCCCCAGCACGGCATGAGGGTGCTCGACCACACCAGGAGGAACTGTGAGCAGCGATCGGGACGGGATCCGCGGGGGCTGGGCCACACCCGACGATGACCAGCCCGACGCGGAGTCCGCCGTCGAGATGACGGGCGAGTTCACCATCGACTACGCGCCGCCTGCCTGGTACACGCAGAACGCCTCGTCGGGAGGGGCCGGTTCGGAAACGGGTACGGCTGCTGAGACCGGCGCGGGTGCGGGGGGTGTTCCTCCGGCCGGGAGTGCCGCGACGCCCCCGTCCGCTCCGCCGGTCGGTCCTTCCGTCGACATGTCCGGCGTGCCCGGTGCCGGTCCGGGTGGCGCGTTTCCGCCCCCCTGGCCACCGGTTGCCGCCGCGCCCGAACCCGGTGTCGCCGACGGGGACGTCGAGAGCGGTGCGACCATGCGGATTTCCGCTGCCGCGTTGAAGCGTGAGATCGCGGGTGCGGATACGCCCGAAACGCGTGCCGCTGCGAGCGCTGGGGCGGATGCGGATGCGGGTACAGGTGTGGCCGCAGGTGATGCTTCCGGTGGTGAAGTTGGTGCCGATCACTTCGAGTTGAATGCGCCGCAGGTGGACGGACCGCCGGAAACCTCGTCCGTGGTCGGCGGCAGTGAGAGTGACGGTGCCGGGGGGCCCGACGCCGAGGGCGTGGCGCCATCCGGTACGGCCACGGTCGCGGAGGCGCAGCCTCAGGGACCGGACAGCGCGAGTGCCGTCGTAGCCGGGGCGGTTGTCGATACAGGTGCGGATGCTGGTGTCGGTACGTATGCGGGTGCCGGTGATGACGCCGTCGTGCAGTCAGCCGAGGCCGGCTCGTCCGACGGGAGTCAGGACGCGCAGGGCAGTGCTGGTGATGGTGGTGTGACCGCCGAGGGTTCGGCGCCCGTGGACGCGTCCGGCGAGGCCGTTGCCACCGGGGCAGTTGACACCGGGAGCGAGCAGCCCGACGAAGCCGCAGCGGCTGCGGGCGAGCAGCCCGACGGCTCCGCGAAGCCGGACCGTGTCTCCGACGGGGGCGAGTCGGCGGATGCCGCTCCACAGGACACCGCTGCGCAGAGTTCGGCTCCGCAGGACCTCCCGGACCAGGACGCCGCGCCTCAGTCGGGCGCTCCGCGGTACGCCCCGCCTGCCGCGCCGGGCGTACCGCAGTCGCCCCCCGCCTGGGCACCCCCGCCGGGGCCACGGGGTGAGCTTCCGCCGTTGCCGCCCGCGTACCTGCCCGCCGCGCCGGCCGCGGCGCAGTGGCCCGGGTCCGCGCCTTCGCCTTCGCCTTCGGAGCTGGGCGAGCCGTCCGTGCCCCAGCAGCAGCCGTTCCACCCGCAGGCCCCCCAGGGCGCGCCCGCGCCGTGGGGCAACCCGATCGACGCCGCGCCCGGTGCCTCTGGCGTGCCCGGTGCGCCTGGCACGCCAGGGGCACCCGCCACCCCTGGTGCCCCTGTGTCACCCGGCGCGCCCGACGCCTCCGGTGCGCCGACCGCCCCCGGCCCGACACCCCAGGCCCCCAACACTCCCTCCCCCGCTGGTTATGGCTTCCCGCCCCCCGCCAGCGCACCCGTCCCCCCGCACGCACCCATCCCCCAGCAGAGCGGCTACGGCTTCCCCCAACCCCCGGTCCAGCCCGACCAGCCGGGACAGGCGGGTCAACCGGGACAGCCGGCACAGCCGGAGCAGCAGGGGGCTCCCGGTGCCCCCGTGCCTCAGCAGCAGGGCTACGGCTTTCCTCAAGGGCCGCCCCAGCCCGGCCCCCAGTACCCCCCGGCCCCCCAGCCCGGCTACGGGTTCCCGCCCACCGGTGCCCCGGGCGTTCCGGCGCCGACCCCGCCAGGGCCGCCCAACTCCCCTGCGCCGCAAGGCGGTTACGGGTTCCCCCAGCCCCCGGCCCAGCCGGGGCAACCCGGGCAACCCGGGCAGCCGGGCCACCCCGGTCAGCCCCACGCCCCCTTCCCCGGGCAGCCCGGAGGCCCTGGGCAGCCCGCCCACTCCGGCCAGCCGGAGCACCCCGGTCAGCCTCAACCCCCCTTCCCCGGTCAGCCCGGGCAGCAGGCCCAGCCCGGCGGGCAGCACCACCCCTCCGCCCCCGTCGACCCCCGCACCGGCGCCGCCTGGCCGCAGCCCGTGCAGCACGACCACCGTCAGCCCACCAACCCGGGTGTGGCGCCGCTCGGTTACACCGCGGCCGTCGAGCTCTCCTCCGACCGGCTGCTGAACAGCAAGAAGCAGAAGCAGAAGAGCAGCCGTCCGGCCTCGGGAGGCGGGCTCTTCAAGCTGGGCGGCAAGAAGGAGGAGGCCGAGCGGCAGCGGAAGCTGGAGCTGATCAGGACGCCGGTGCTGTCCTGCTACCGCATCGCGGTCATCAGCCTCAAGGGCGGCGTGGGCAAGACGACGACCACCACGGCCCTCGGCTCGACCCTCGCCACCGAGCGGCAGGACAAGATCCTCGCGATCGACGCCAACCCGGACGCCGGCACGCTCGGCCGTCGGGTGCGGCGCGAGACCGGGGCCACCATCCGTGACCTCGTCCAGGCGATCCCGTACCTCAACTCGTACATGGACATCCGGCGGTTCACCTCGCAGGCGGCCTCCGGACTGGAGATCATCGCCAACGACGTCGACCCCGCCGTTTCCACGACGTTCAACGACGAGGACTACCGGCGCGCGATCGACATCCTCGGCAAGCAGTACCCGATCATCCTCACCGACTCCGGCACGGGTCTGCTCTACAGCGCCATGCGCGGGGTGCTCGACCTCGCCGATCAGCTGATCATCATCTCGACGCCGTCCGTGGACGGTGCGAGCAGCGCCAGTACGACGCTGGACTGGCTGTCCGCGCACGGGTACCAGGACCTGGTGGCCCGTTCTCTCACGGTCATCTCGGGGGTGCGCGAGACCGGCAAGATGATCAAGGTGGACGACATCGTCTCCCACTTCGAGACGCGCTGCCGGGGTGTCGTCGTCGTGCCCTTCGACGAACACCTGTCGGCCGGCGCCGAGTTGGACCTCGACATGATGCGGCCGAAGGTGCGGGAGGCGTACTTCACGCTCGCCGCGATGGTCGCCGAGGACATCGCCCGGCACCAGCAGTCGCACGGTCTGTGGACGTCGGACGGCAACCCGCCGCCGGTCGTCGCCCCGCCGATGCCGGGTCAGCAGACGCCGGGCCAGCCCTATCCGCCCCAGCAGCAACAGGGCCAGCCGTACCCGCCGCAGCAGGGCCAGCAGCCCTACCCCGGTCAGCCCCAGCCCTACCCGGGTCAGCCGGCCCCCGGTCAGGCCCCGGGGCCCTACGGCCACCCCGGCCACCCCGGCCAGCCCGGCCCGGGCCAGCCGTACCCGCCGCAACAGGGCCAGCAGCCCTACCCGCCGGCACCGCCGCAGCAGTAACCGCACGACGAGACGGCCGAGGGCCCGTACCGCTCACGGATCGTGAACGGTACGGGCCCTCGGCCGTGCTTCGGGCACATGCGGACGGACGCGTCCAGAGCCCGGCGGCTACTGCGCCTCGTGCGCCCCGATCAGCTCCCGGCACCTCTTCACGTCCTCGCCCATCGCGACGAGGAGCGCCTCCAGCGAGTCGAACTTCGCCTGGCCGCGCACGAAGGCGAGGAAGTCGACGGCGACATGGAGGCCGTAGAGGTCGAGGCCGACGCGGTCGATGGCGTACGCCTCGACCGTGCGCTCGGTGCCGTCGAACTGCGGGTTGGTGCCGACGGAGATCGCGGCGGGCATGGCCTCGCCCGCGACGTGCAGCCAGCCGGCGTAGACGCCGTCGGCGGGGATCGCGGTGTGCGGGAGGGTCTCGACGTTGGCCGTCGGGAAGCCCAGTTCGCGGCCGCGCTGGGCGCCGCGTACGACGACGCCCTCGACGCGGTGGGGGCGGCCGAGGATCTCGCGCGCGCCCTCGACATCGCCCTCGGTGACCAGCCGTCGGGTCAGCGTCGAGGAGAACGGCTGACCGCCGCCCGCCTCGCCCGTGACGAACAGGTCGACGACCTCGACCTCGAAGTCGTACGTCTTGCCCTGCTCGGCCAGGAACGCCACGTCCCCGGCGGCCTTGTGTCCGAAGCGGAAGTTGGGGCCCTCGACGACCGCCTTGGCGTGCAGCTTGTCCACCAGCACCTTGACGACGAAGTCGGCCGGGGACAGCCGCGAGAACTCCGTCGTGAAGGGCAGGATCAGGACCGCGTCCACACCCAGCTCGGCCATCAGTTCGGCGCGGCGGTGGTGCGGGGCGAGCAGCGGGGGGTGCGTGCCGGGGCGCACGACCTCGCTGGGGTGCGGGTCGAACGTGACGGCGACGGTGGGAACGCCCAGCTCACGCGCGCGTTCCACGGCGTGGCTGAGGATCAGCTGGTGCCCGCGGTGCACCCCGTCGTAGGAACCGATGGTGACGACGCTGCGCCCCCAGTCCTCGGGGATGTCCTCCAAGCCACGCCAGCGCTGCACTGTGACCGCTCCTCGTCGAACCCGTGTCCGTATTGACGCTTAACCCTTGCGCAGGTCTAAGGGTGCCATGCCCGGTGCTCTCCGCCCGCATCGGCATCCGGCCTGTGACCCGGAGCACGGATCCCGGCGCGCGACGCGGAAGGCGCTTCCCTCCTCACGCGGGCACCCGCACGCCCGGCACCCCCGCCAGGTTCTCGATCATCCGACGGGTGCTGGGGCCGACCACCGCCGCCCATTCCTGGGGCGTGCCGTTGAGCCACCCGGCCACCAGCTCCGCGAAACCGGGCACGTGGCGGGCCAGGTCGACGAGCGCCCAGTCGAAGCGGGTGGCTCCTTCGGGCGTACGGACGAGCAGCAGGCCGATCCGGTGGACCAACACCCGGACGGCCGCGCCCGCGCCCTCGCTCGATCCCGCCGTAAGCGCCGTGCCCGCCACATCCGTCCTACCCGCCGTAACCGCCGTGCCCGCCACATCCGTCCTACCCGCCGTAACCGCCGTGCCCGCGACGACCGCCCGCAGCAGGGCGTCTAGAACGGACGGGTCCCGCTCGGTCGCCATCAGCAGGTCGAGCAGTTCGCGCCGCAGCGGGCCGGAGACCGGGGTGCCCGGCTCGGCGAAGACCGCCGCGAGGGCCGCGCGCACCTGGACGGGACCGTCGACGATGAGGCCGCTGACCAGCGGAAACAATACGGCGCGGGTGCCCGGGCCGTGTTCCAGTCTGCGGTCGACGTACCCGGCGACGTGCCCGGCCACCTCGGGGCGCTGTGCGACGACCTCCCGTACGAGGGTGGTGACGCGGCGCGCGAGGCCGGGCGTGGTGACCTCGGCGAGCGTACGCAGGGCCTCTCCGTCCGAGCCCTCGGCACCCGGCGTGCGCAGTCGCGCGCGGAAGGCGTCCAGGATCGGGTCCGGGTCGGTGGCGAGAGCGGTGACCACGGCGCTCGCGGGCAGCTGCGGGTCACCGGCCGCGAAGCGTTCCAGCGCCTGCGGCAGATACCGCGACCTGGTCAGCGGATCCCGTACGAGCAGGGCGAGGGCGCCACTGTGCAGGGTGACGTCGGCGGGGCGGCCCAGGAGGGCGAGTGCCGCGTAGCGCAGGAGCTCGCGGTCGGCGTCCGTCCGCACGTGCGGAGCGGTCCGCAGCGCGTACGCGAGCCCCGCGACGCGCCGGTCCGGACGGTCGTCGTGCGCCCAGCGGTCGACGGCCCGGCACACCGCGGAGGGCTCCTCCTCGGACAGCACGGCGAGGAGCTCGTCGCCACGTCGGTGCGCGCTGTCGACGAGTGCCTCGGTCAGGTCGTCCAGGGCGCAGCGGCGATGGGTGTGCAGCAGCGCCTGCGCGGCCGTCGCCACGGTGGCGTCCGGGGTCGCGACCAAGGGGGTGTCGTCGGGGAACCAGCGGGTGAGCAGCGGTTGTACGGCGGCGGGGTCGGCCGCGAGCAGCCGGGAGACCGCATCCAGGTAGCGGGGTCCCTCGCCGGTGGCGGGGTCGGCCACGACCAGGCGTCGCAGCAGGTCGAACCGTTCCGCCTCGGGCAGGGGCAGCGAGGCCCAGAAGTCCGGCCCGAACTCGGCCGGCACGCCCCGGCCCTGGGCCCGCCAGGCGCCGATCCGTTCCGTGAGGAACCGCAGCACCCTGGTGTACGGCGTCGCGTCGGGCACCCGGAGCGGGACGTCGGCCAGGAGACGGGTGGCCCACCAGGTGGGGTCGTCGGGGGCGGGGGTGCCCGGGGGCAGCAGGGCGTCCAGGGCGTCGAGCAACTCCTCCAGGCGTCCGGCGAGTTCGGTGGGGCCCTGTTGCCGGCCGAGGAGGAGCAGGGCGTGGACGACGGGGCCGATACGGTGGCGTGGCACGGGGAGGTTACGGGTGGCCCGGCGCGCCTGCCTGCGCACGCGGGCCTCCGAGGGCATCGTGCCCCAGCCCCGCCGTGACTCGGCCTGGGCGACCCAGCCGTGGTGCACCAGCGCGTGCAGGGCGGCGTCGAGGTCCAGGTGGGCGCCCTGGATCCAGTCGGCGAGTTCCTCGTGGGCGAAGCGGTAGCCGTCGCCGGCCGGGACGAGCAGGCCCTCGGTGAGCACGGCGGAGGCCCAGCCGGTGGTGCCGCCGAGCCGCCGTCCCGGCACGGGTCCCCAGGGGAAGACGGCCTCGAACGCCGCCCGGTCCAACTCCCCCTGCCCGGGGCCGAGACATCGCCGGGCGGCCTCGTGCACCTGCCCCGAGACCTGCGCCGCCAGCCGCCGCACGGCAGCCCCTCGCACCCCGTTCACCGCGGCGAGCCGCACGGCGACCCGCAGACACATCAGATCCAGATAGGCACCCAACACGTCGTCCCTGCCGGGGCGGGCTGAGAGGGCGGGGGGTGGGGTGGGGCCACAGGTGTAGGCGGTCGTCGTCGTGTGCTCGGGCGGAGGGGGCTCGGCGGCGAATTGTGGGGGGTGGAGCCGGTGGTGGGCGGGTTCGGACGGGCCCTGGGTGTCCGGGCCCAGGCCGCTGGCCTGAACCCAGTCCTCCTGCTCTTCGTCGGGCCTGGATGCCCAGGTTGGCTCTGTCGGGTGCCCGTCCGGTGGTCCGGCGGAGCCGGCATCCTCGTCGGCCCCGCCGTGCGAGGGGGTCGGCAGGGCCGCTCGGATCTCGGACAGGAGGCGCAGGGTGAGGGGGTGGCGGGCGTCCGCGGCGGTGAGCGCGTCCTCGGGGATGCCGTACCGCAGGCGGGCCCGGCGGGCCTCGCTCTCGGTCAGGTCGCCCAGGCGCACACAGGCCGGCAGCAGCTGCCCCTCCGCGCCGGGAGCCTCCCCGTGCAACAGCTCCGCGGGGAAGTGCGCCCCGGCCCGCTCCCAGTACTCGGCGCGACAGGCCACCACGAGCCGGGCCCCGTTCGCGCGCAGCCATGCGACCGTCCCCGCGGTCCATTCGGCCAACCGGTGCGCGAGCGTCGGCGGCATCTCCTCGGGCCCGTCGAGCAGCAACAGCAGCGGTCGTCCCTCCGCCGCCGCGAGCCGCGCGAGCCGCTCCGGCCGGATGTCCCCCAACTCGCCCTGGTAGCGGCCGGGCAGCCACGGCCGCTCGGCCCCGGCCGCCCCCTCTCCCGCAGCCCCGGCCGAGGAGCCCTCACCGCCGCGGCCACCCGCGGACGCGGCGAAGGCGGCCGAGAAGTCCGACGCGGCCCACCCGCCCGACGTGGCGAACCCGTCCTCCACCCCGGCCCCGGCGGTCCCGACCGACCCCGGCGGCCCATCCGTCCCCCACTCCCCCGAACTCTCCGCGCCCGACCCCGCCGACGATGCCGACGATGCCGACGCGGAGGCCGCCACGATCCGTCCCGCCCGTTCCAGGGCGCGTCGGGCCGCGTCCGCCACGGAGGTGTCGGCGGAGAGAAGGTCGGCGCCCCGGAGCCAGAGGGTGGGGGCGGGGGCGGGACCCCGGCCGCGTCGGGCGGCGAGGGCGGCCAGTTCCGTCGTACGGCCGCTGCCGGGTGGTCCGACGAGACCGAGAACGGTGGCGGGGCCCTCAGCGAAGGCGGTGAACTCCCGTACGACGTCGACCCGTTCGACGGGATCGGCGTCGGCCGCCGCCACGGCCCCGGCACCCGCACTCGCACCCGGCCCGTCCGAGCCCACCGTCGTGGCCGTGAGCTCCAGCACCCCCGCCAGGTTCAGATCCGTCCCGTACGCCGGTACGGTCGCCGCGTTGCGTGCGAGCAGTTCGGCCAGTGGCTGCTCGACCCGCCAGCCGCGCAGGGGCACGGCGAACCCGGTGGACCGGTGCTGTGCCTCCAGGGCCGTGCCGAGGACGCCCAGCACGGCGCCCGTGGTCATGTCGAGCACGGGTCCCCCGGCCGCACCCCCGCCCAGCCGCAGCGCCTCGCTCCCGGCGGTGCCGATCGCCAACTCCAGGGCGCCGCGCAGCAGATGGAAACCGTCGGTCGCGGTGTACGTGACGTCCGCCGTGCCCAGCACCCGTGCCTCGCGCCAGCCGCCGGCCGCGATACGGACGTACGCGCCCGTCTCGACCTCGTCCCGCAGGGCGAACGGCAGCGGGTCCACACACAGGCCGTGGGTGCGGATGAGCGCGAGATCGAGGGCGGGCAGCGGGGTGACCGCGTCGGACGTCACCACACAGACACGGTCGCCGGTGGAGCGCACCACGATCCGGGCCAGCCCGTCCACCGCCTCGTGGCTGGTGACGACCGTGCCGTGGTGGTCGGCGACGAAGCCCGTGCCGCGTGGTCGTCCCGACAGATCGCCGACCCGCACCAGGACTTCGTCCCGCGCCGCCCGGCGGCCGTCGTCGGTTGCCCGACGGCCCCGTACCGCCATGTCCTGACCTCCCCGTCGTACCTGTGTTCCGACGGTAGGCACGTGAAGATCAGCGGAACAGATCGCGCGGCGAACGCGCCCCCTTCCGCTCCCTCGGTTCACTCCGAGCGCCTGCACGTAGGGGTGAATAGCCCCGAGCAGATGGATACACCTCTGGGTGGGGGAACCGAGGGGGGACCGTGGAGCGGCGGGAACAGCTACCCCGTGACCGCCGCTCCACGCTCCGCTGGGTTCGCCGAGTCGTGCCGGGGGCCTGGGGTGCCGGGCTGGGCAGGGGCTGTGCCCCTGTGACCCCCGCCTGGTGACTCGAGCTGCTGCGGTGGGTTCTGCGGGTGCGGGTCGTGCGTGGCTGATCGCGCAGTTCCCCGCGCCCCTAAAAACCTGCAGTGCGCCTCGCGCTGGAAGGCGCACGAGGCCCCACGCGCCACATGCCCGCCGAGCCTCTTGCCCCCACAGGCTCACAGAGCCCCGCGCTCCGCAAAGGCCGCACAGCCCCGCACGGCCAGATGCCCTCACAGCCCCATGACCCGCACAAGCCCACAGAGCCCCATGACCCGCGCAAGCCCGCAGAGCCCCATGACCCGCACAAGCCCGCAGAGTTCGCTGCCCCTCGTGCCCCGCGCCGGCCCGTGGCACAGCGTGCTCCCCCGCAAGCCCCTCGGGCGCGGGCAGGGTCAGCCGAAGACGGCCAGGCTTTTCGCCTTGCCCTTGTGGCTTTCCACCAGGGCCAGGAAGCGGCCCGTGGGGTCGAAGACGGCGGTGGCGCCGCGGGCCGTGTACTCCTCGGGCATGTCCAGGCGGACCCCGTTCAGCAGGAGCCGGGCGCGCTTGTCGTCCACGTCCCATCGGGGGAACGCGGCCGCGGCGGCCTCGGCGACCGGCATGACGGTCAGCTCCTGCTGGAGCTGGTCGAGGGTCCGCGCGGAGTCCAGCTTGTAGGGGCCGACGCGCGTGCGGCGCAGCGCCGTGAGGTGGCCGCCGACGCCGAGGCCCGCGCCCAGATCACGGGCGAGGGCACGGATGTACGTCCCGGAGGAGCACACCACCGACACCACCACGTCGAGAACGGCGGTGCCGTCCTCGGCGACGGCCTCGCGGACGTCGTACACGGCGAAGGAGGAGATGGTGACGGGCCGGGCGGGAATCTCGAAGTCCTCGCCGTCGCGGGCCCGTTTGTACGACCGCACGCCGTCGATCTTGATGGCGCTGACCTTGGACGGCACCTGCATGATCCGGCCGGTCAGCTCGGCCACACCGGCGTCGACCGCGTCCCGGGTGACCTTCGACGCGTCGACCGACGCCGTGATCTCGCCCTCGGCGTCGTCGGTGACCGTCGTCTGTCCGAGCCGGATGGTGCCGAGGTACTCCTTCTCCGTGAGCGCGAGGTGACCGAGGAGCTTGGTCGCCTTCTCCACCCCCAGGACGAGCACTCCGGTGGCCATCGGGTCGAGCGTCCCCGCGTGCCCGACCCGTCGGGTTCGGGCGATGCCCCGCATCTTGGCGACGACATCGTGCGAAGTGAAGCCCGACGGCTTGTCGACGATGACAAGGCCGTCGGGCGTGGTGGTCTTCTGGCGCTGCTGGGTCATTCGGCGGCGGCGTCCTCGTCGGCGGCGTCATCGGCGTCTTCGCCCGGCTTGCGGTACGGGTCGGCCTCACCGGCGTACTTGGCACCCGAGGCGCTCTCGCGCACCTGGGCGTCCGAGGCCCGCGCCTTGTCGAGGAGGTCGTCGATGGTCTTGGCGGTGTCCGGGAGGGCGTCGGCCACGAAGGTGAGCGTCGGCGTGAACTTCACACCGGCGGCACGGCCGACCTCGGAACGGAGGATGCCCTTGGCGCTCTCCAGCCCCGCGGCGGCGGCCGCCCGCTCCTCGTCGTCCCCGTACACCGTGTAGAAGACGGTCGCCTCCCGCAGGTCCCCGGTGACCCGGGTGTCCGTGATGGTGACGTGGGAGCCGAGCCGCGGGTCCTTGATCCCGCGCAGCAGCTTCTGGGCCACCACCTCTCGGATGAGGTCCGCCAGCCTCTTGGCACGCGCGTTGTCGGCCACTGGTCCGTCTCCTAGCTCGTTCTTCGTGACTACTGCTTGTTCAACTGTCCCCGCGCCGCCGGTTCAGTCGTCGTCGCCGTGCAGGCGCCGCCGTACCGACAGCAGCTCCACCTCGGGACGCGCGGCGACCAGCCGTTCGCACCGGTCCAGTACGTCGGTCAGGTGCCCCGTGTCGCCGGAGACGACCGCCAGGCCGATCACGGCCCTGCGGTGCAGATCCATATGGTCGACCTCCGCCACGCTCACCGCGAACTTGCGGTGCAGCTCGGCCACGATGGGGCGGACGACGGAGCGCTTCTCCTTCAGTGACCGTACGTCGCCGAGGAGGAGATCGAAGGACAGAGTCCCCACGTACATGTGTGTATCCGGTTCACCCGCCGGTACGGGATAGATGGCCCACCCGTAGGCCGGGCGGCAACATCAGAACCGTACATCGAAGCCGGTGGGGGCTCGACAGGATTTGTGTCGCCCCCGCCGCCCCTACCCGTCCCGTCCGGAAGGGGCTGCGCCCCTTCGACCCCCAGGCGTCCGTCCGGTGGGGCTTCTCGCGCAGTTCCCCGCGCCCCTGAAAGGCCTGCGGCCGTTTCATCGGGGCGCGGGGAACCGGGCGAAAACGGCCACACCGGCCGGGGGCACCGAATGGCACCCCCGGCCGGCATGAACCACCGCTGGTTACGCCCGCGGCTTCTCGCGCATCTCGTACGTCGCGATGACGTCGTCGACCTTGATGTCGTTGAAGTTTCCGAGGTTGATACCACCCTCGAAGCCTTCGCGGATCTCGGTGACGTCGTCCTTGAAGCGACGCAGACCGGAGATGGTGAGGTTCTCCGCGATGACCTTGCCGTCGCGGACGAGGCGCGCCTTGGTGTTGCGCTTGACCTCGCCCGAGCGGACCAGGACACCGGCGATGTTGCCCAGCTTGGACGACTTGAAGACCTCGCGGATCTCCGCCGTGCCGAGCTCGACCTCCTCGTACTCCGGCTTGAGCATGCCCTTGAGGGCCGCCTCGATCTCCTCGATGGCCTGGTAGATCACCGAGTAGTAGCGGACGTCCACACCCTCGCGCTCGGCCATCTGCGCGGCACGACCGGCCGCGCGGACGTTGAAGCCGATCACGATGGCGTCGGAGCCCATCGCCAGGTCGATGTCGGACTCCGTGACCGCACCGACGCCGCGGTGCAGGACGCGGATGTCGACCTCTTCGCCGACGTCGAGCTGGAGCAGCGAGGACTCGAGGGCCTCCACCGAACCGGACGCGTCGCCCTTGATGATGAGGTTGAGTTCCTGCACCAGACCGGCCTTGAGCGCCTCGTCCAGGTTCTCCAGGGAGAACCGGACGCCACGCCGGGCGAAGTTGGCGTTGCGCTCGCGCGCCGCCCGCTTCTCGGCGATCTGACGGGCCGTACGGTCCTCGTCGACGACCAGGAAGTTGTCGCCGGCGCCCGGGACGTTGGTGAGACCCAGGACCAGGACGGGGGTCGACGGACCCGCTTCCTCGACGTTGTTGCCGTTGTCGTCGAGCATGGCCCGGACTCGGCCGTACGCGTCGCCGACCACCATCGTGTCGCCGATGCGCAGCGTGCCTCGCTGGACCAGGACCGTCGAGACCGCACCGCGGCCACGGTCGAGGTGGGACTCGATCGCGATGCCCTGCGCGTCCTGCTCCGGGTTGGCCCGCAGGTCGAGCGAGGCATCCGCGGTCAGGACCACGGCCTCCAGCAGGCTGTCGATGTTGAGACCCTGCTTGGCGGAGATGTCGACGAACATCGTGTCGCCGCCGTACTCCTCGGCCACCAGACCGTACTCGGTCAGCTGACCGCGCACCTTGGTCGGGTCCGCGCCCTCGACGTCGATCTTGTTGACCGCGACGACGATCGGGACGTCGGCCGCCTTGGCGTGGTTGAGCGCCTCGACCGTCTGCGGCATGACGCCGTCGTTGGCCGCGACGACCAGGATCGCGATGTCGGTCGACTTCGCACCACGGGCACGCATGGCGGTGAACGCCTCGTGACCCGGGGTGTCGATGAAGGTGATCCTGCGCTCTTCGTCGTTGACCTGGGTGGCGACCTGGTACGCACCGATGTGCTGCGTGATACCGCCGGCCTCACCCGCGACGACGTTCGTCTTGCGGATGGTGTCCAGCAGTCGGGTCTTACCGTGGTCGACGTGACCCATGACGGTCACGACCGGCGGACGCGCGACGAGGAACTCCTCGCCACCCTCGTCCTCGCCGAACTCGATGTCGAAGGACTCGAGCAGCTCGCGGTCCTCCTCCTCCGGGCTGACGATCTCGACGACGTAGTTCATCTCGCCGGCGAGCAGCTGGAGGGTCTCGTCGGAGACGGACTGCGTGGCAGTGACCATCTCGCCGAGGTTCATCATCACGGCGACGAGCGACGCCGGGTTGGCGTTGATCTTCTCCGCGAAGTCGGTGAGGGAGGCACCGCGCGACAGGCGGACGGCCTGTCCGTTGCCGCGAGGCAGCATCACGCCGCCGACCGACGGGGCCTGCATGGCCTCGTACTCCTGGCGCCTCTGCCGCTTCGACTTGCGACCGCGACGCGCGGGACCGCCGGGACGGCCGAAGGCGCCCTGCGTGCCACCACGGGCACCCGGACCACCGGGACGGCCACCGAAGCCGGGACGGCCACCGCCGCCGGCACCCGGACCACCGGGACGACCGGCGAAGCCGCCGCCACCACCGGGAGCACCCGGACGACCGGCGAAACCGCCACCGCCGCCGCCACCGGGACGACCGGCGAAGCCGCCGCCGCCACCGGGACGACCGCCGCCACCGCCACCGGGGCGACCGCCGCCACCGGGACCGCGGCCACCGGGGCCACCGCCGCCGGGACGCGGGCCGGCAGCCGGACGCTGCGGCATCATGCCGGGGTTCGGACGGGGGCCACCGGGGCCACCGCCGGGACGGGGACCGCCGCCCTGCGGACGGGGCATGCCGCCCGGGGTCGGACGGGCGCCGCCCGGAGCCTGCGGACGGGGACCGCCGCCGGCACCCTGCGGACGGGGCGCCTGGCCGGGAGCCGCGGGACGCGGACCGCCCTGGGCACCGCCGGGGCCACCCGGGCCGCCGTGTCCACCAGGTCGGGGCGCACCGCCGGGACGGGGGCCCTGCGGGCGACCCATGCCGGTGGAGCCACCGGAGGTGAAGGGGTTGTTACCGGGACGCGGACCCGCGGGACGGGCACCGCCCGGCTTGGGCGCGCCGGGGCCACCGGGACGCTGGCCACCGGGACGCGGCGCCTGGCCGCGGTCCGGACGGTCCTGGCGGTCCGGACGGTCCTGGCGGTCCTGACCCGGACGCTGCTGGCCACCCGGACGCGGCGCACCCGGGCCGGGACGAGCGCCCGGACGCGGGGACGACGGCGGAGCGGACGCGGCGGCCGGTGCCGACGGGGGCGCCGACGGGGGCGCCTGGAACTCGGGCACGCTCGGGGCCGGGGAGGCCGGAGCGGGCTTCGGCGTCGGCGGCTTGGGGCCGGGCGTCGGGCGCGGACCCGGGGCCGGAGCGGCGGGCCGCTCGGCGGCGGGCGGCTTCGGCGCGGCCGGGCCGGGACGAGGCGCGGCCGGACGTGCGGCCTGCGCGGGAGAGGGGGCCGCCGGACGGGCCGGGGCGGCCTTGCGCGGGGCGGGCTTGCCGCCGCCGCTGCCCTGCTGGAGGGCGTCAGTCAGTTTGCGTACAACGGGCGCCTCGATCGTCGAGGACGCCGAACGGACGAATTCACCGAGCTCCTGGAGCTTGGCCATGACGACCTTGCTCTCAACCCCGAACTCCTTGGCGAGTTCGTATACCCGGACCTTAGCCACTTCGCTCCTTTTTAGGTCCGGGTGCGTCCGGACCGTCGCTACTTCATGGGCGTACTCATCGCGTGCTCATCGAGTGCTCATCGCAATCTCGACCTACTTCCAACTCGCGGGGTACCAGGGCCGCACGGAGGTTCCGTGCGACACGTCTTACGGTGTTGCCTGCTCGGCAACTGTTGTCTGCTCCACGTATCGGCGCAACGCCTTTGTGTCGAGCGCTCCCTGGGCACGCAGCGCCCTGGTGAACGCCCGGCGGCGTACCGCCTGGTCGAGACAGACCTGGGCGGGGTGAACGTACGCACCCCGGCCGGGCAGCGTACCGCGATGATCGGGGACACATTCGTCCTCGATCGCCACGACGCGCAGCAGTTCGGTCTTGGCCGCTCGCTGCCTGCACCCCACACAGGTGCGTTCAGGGCATGCGCGGGCACGCGTCCGGCCAGACACTGCTAAGTCTACCTCCCCGCAGCGACCTCACCCCTATGGGGCAAGAATCGAACACCTGCCGCGCGTTAACTGACGTGATCTAAGCGACCTGCGGCTTGGATCTATTCCCTGCCTGCTCCGACGCCTGCTCCGAGGCCGGCTCCGGCACCTACTCCGACGGCTGTTCGGTGTCCGGTCGGATGTCGATCCGCCAGCCGGTGAGACGGGCGGCGAGGCGGGCGTTCTGGCCCTCCTTGCCGATCGCCAGCGACAGCTGGTAGTCGGGCACCGTCACGCGCGCGGAGCGGGCCGCGAGGTCCACCACGTCGACCTTGGAGACCCGGGCCGGGGAGAGGGCGTTCGCCACCATCTCGGCCGGGTCGTCCGACCAGTCGACGATGTCGATCTTCTCACCGTTCAGCTCGCCCATGACGTTGCGCACCCGGCCGCCCATCGGCCCGATGCAGGCGCCCTTGGCGTTCAGGCCGCTGCGGGTGGAGCGGACGGCGATCTTCGTGCGGTGCCCCGCCTCGCGCGCGATGGCGGCGATCTCGACGGACCCGTCGGCGATCTCCGGCACCTCCAGCGCGAAGAGCTTCTTCACCAGATTGGGGTGCGTGCGGGAGAGCGTCACGGACGGGCCGCGCACACCCTTCGCCACCCGTACGACGTACGACCTGAGCCGCATGCCGTGCTGGTAGGTCTCGCCGGGGACCTGCTCCTGCACGGGCAGGATGGCCTCCAGCTTGCCGATGTCGACGAGCACGTTCTTCGGGTCGCGGCCCTGCTGGACGACACCGGTGACGATGTCGCCCTCGCGTCCGGCGTACTCACCGAGCGTGGCGTCGTCCTCGGCGTCCCGCAGTCGCTGCAGGATCACCTGTTTGGCGGTGGTGGCGGCGATACGCCCGAAGTCCGACGGGGTGTCGTCGAACGCGCGTGCCTCCTGCCCCTCCTCCAGGTCCTCGGGGTCCTCCTTCGCCCACACGGTCACATGGCCGGTCTCCCGGTTGAGCTCCACGCGCGCGTGGCGGCGGCTTCCCTCGGTGCGGTGGTAGGCGATGAGGAGGGCCGCCTCGATCGCCTCGACGAGCAGGTCGAAGGAGATCTCCTTCTCCCGCACCAAGCCCCTGAGGGCACTCATGTCGATGTCCACGGCTACGCCTCCTCCTCTTCCGTCATGTCCTTCTGGTCCTTCGTGTCCTTGCGGTTGAACTCGACCTGGACGCGGGCCCTGTCGATCTCCGCGAAGGCGAGCCGGCGGGTGGTGGCCTTGCGGCCCTTCACTCCGGGCACTTCGAGGTCGAGGCCGTCGTCGTCCACGGTCAGGATTCTGGCGATGAGTTCCCCGTCCTCGCGGAGCGTGAACTTCACCAGACGGTCCACGGCACGGCGGTAGTGACGGTGCTCGGTGAGGGCGCGCTCGGCGCCCGGCGTACCGACTTCCAGGGTGTACTCCGACTGGCCCATCGCGTCCGTCTCGTCCAGCTTGGCGGAGACGGCGCGGCTGACGTCGGCGACGGTGTCCAGATCCGCGCCCTCGTCCGAGTCGACGACCACCCGCAGCACCCGTTTACGTCCGACCGAGTCCACTGCGATCTCTTCGAGATCCAGGCCCTGGGAGCGTACGAGCGGTTCCAGCAGTTCTCGCAGCCTCTCGCTCTGGGTGGTGCTCATCCGGGTGACTCCTCGGCCGCGTGTGCTGTTGTGGGTAGGGCGCGTGTCAGGTCAAAGGGTAGCCGCTCCGCTGGGGTGTTGCCGTCCACGAGTTCCCCGTGCCCCTGGGGCAGGTCCTAGCGGGGTACAGCACGTTTCACGGGTACGGTGATCGCACCGCTTCTTTGTTCGTACGACCCCCCGAGGACGTCTGCTGTGTCGTTCAGCTTGTCGTCGCGTGCCCTGTCGGGGCCGCGCAGAAGGAGTTTGCTCGTCGGGGCCGCCGGTGCGGGGCTGCTCGCGGGGTGCTCGTCCGGGGGGGAGGGGTCCGACGGCGGGAGCGGCGCATCGCGGGTGGAGCGGGCACGCGCGCGGGTGGCGCGGGACAGCGAGGGGCTCGTGGCGCGGTACGACCTCGTGATCGCCGCCCATCCGGACCTGGCCGCGCTGCTTTCGCCGCTGCGGGCGGAGGTCGTACGGCACGCCGAGGCGTTCGGGGGCGCGAAGGAGGCGGGCAAGGCAGGCGCGAGCGCGGGGCGCGCGGGCGAGGGGAGCGCTTCTCCGTCCGGTTCGCCCTCCCCGTCCGCATCGGCTTCGGCCTCCCCCGTGCCCGACGACCCCGGGGCCGCACTCGCCGAGCTGGCTGCCGCCGAGCGGGCCCTCGCCGACGAGCGGGCCAAGGCGTTGCAGCGGGTGCCGGGTGAGGTGGCGCGACTGATGGCCTCGGTGGCGGCGTCGGGTGCCGGGCACGCGTACGTGTTGACGGAGGGAGCGAAGTGAGCAGCGGGGAGCTGAAGGCGGTCCAGGCGGCGCTCGGGGCCGAGCACGCCGCCGTGTACGGCTACGGCGTCGTCGGCGGGAAGATCGGCGAGGCGCGGCAGCGCGAGGCCCGGGAGGCGTACGACGCGCACCGGGCCCGCCGGGACACGCTCGCCCGGGCCGTACGGGACCTGGGCGGCAAGCCTGCCGTGGCGGCCGCCGGGTACGCGTTGCCCTTCCGGGTGGTCGATTCCGAGTCCGCCGTGCGGCTCGCCGCGGAGCTGGAGGAGCGCGTGGCCGGTGTGTACTCCGATCTCGTGCGGGCGGCCGAGGGCGAGCGGCGCGCCACGGCCGCCGAGGCGCTGCGGGAGGCGGCGGTGCGGGCGGTGCGGTGGCGGGGCGGAAGCGTAGCCTTCCCTGGTCTCGCCGAGCGGACGGCCGCCGCCGGCCCGTCGGCGACACCCCACACCTGATCACGGCCCTGCTCACGCTCCGGAAGGGAACGACTCGCCCATGGCTCGCATGGCTTTCGAGGACTTCGAACCGCCGCAGCGGCTGGTGCGAGCGCTCGCCGAGACCCGTCGGCCGGAGGGTGGTGACGGCGTCGGCGAGTGGCTGGAAACCCTCCCCGGGCTGCTTCAACAGGCCGTAGATCTACGCGAGTTGACCGTGGAGCGGGTGCAGGCACCCGGTGGCCGCAGCAGTCTCGTACTCCTGGTGCGGATGATCGACGACACCCCTGCCGTGCTGAAGCTGGCGCCCGGGCGGGCCCGGCCGGAGGCCGAGCGGGCGGCCCTCGCGCACTGGGACGGGCGGGGCGCGGTGCAGCTGCTCAACCCCGGGGACAGTCAGGGCGTGCTGCTGCTGGAGCGGCTGCGTCCCGATCTGTCGGTGCGGTCACTGCCCGAGGCGAAGGCACTGCTGGAGGCGGCCGCGACCTTGCGACGGCTGTGGGTCGAGCCGCCCGAGGCGCATGTCTTCGAGACCGTGGCCGAGCGGACGGAGCGGCAGGCGGCGGCCCTGCGGGCGGGCGCCGAGGAGGACTCCGAGGTGCGGGGGCTGGTCGACGCGGCCCTCGGAGTGCGGGCGGAGCTGCTGGAATCCGCGCCCGAGGAGCGGTTGCTGCACGGGACGTTCCGGCAGAGCAAGGTGCTGGCCGGGGAGCGGTTGCCGTGGCTGGCGGTGGGGCCGGATCCGGTGGTGGGCGAGTGCGCGTTCGATCTGGCGCGTCTGGTGCGGGACCGGGTGGAGGATCTGATCGCCTCGCCCTCGGGGGCGGCGATCACTCGGCGGCGGGTGAAGAAGTTGGCCGAGTCGCTCGAGGTGGATCAGGAGCGGTTGCGGGGGTGGACGTTGTTCCGGGCCGTGGAGTCGGGGGTGCGGGCACTGCGCGTGGGGCGGCCCAGGGACGCGGAGTTGTTGCTGGAGTTCGCCGGGTGGCTTTGACCTGGGCGGATGAGGAGCTGAGTCGGTCCGGAGCATTCGGACGGTGACGGTCGTTCGTGGCTGGTCGCGCGGTTCCCCGCGCCCGGCGGCCGCCGCGAGCGTCACCGCCGCCGCGGTGGCGGCCGTAGTCCGGGCGCCTCGGCGGATGCCCGCGACGGCACCTCGTCCTCTGGTCGTCATGACCGTTCCCCTCCGTAGTGACGTTCTGTCACGCCCTACGGTCGGGGAACGGTCCGAGAGAAACCCGCGAGGCGCCTGTAGGCCCCGGGAGAACTCTCTGAGGGTTTGCTTCAGGCGGTCGTGAGGCGGGCGATCGCCTCGTCGACCGTCAGTTCCTCGCGCTCACCGGTGCGGCGGTCCTTCAGCTCCAGGACCCCCTCGGCGGAGCGGCGGCCGGCGACCAGGATCTTCGGTACGCCGATCAGCTCCGAGTCGGTGAACTTCACGCCCGGGGAGACACCCGCCCGGTCGTCGACCAGGACACGGAGGCCGGCCGCCCGGAGCTTCTCGGAGACGTCGAGGGCCAGTTCGGTCTGGAGGGCCTTGCCGGCCGCGACGACGTGGACGTCGGCCGGGGCGACCTCGGCGGGCCAGCACAGGCCCTTGTCGTCGGCGGACTGCTCGGCGAGGGCGGCGACCGCGCGGGAGACGCCGATGCCGTAGGAGCCCATGGTGACGCGGACGGGCTTGCCGTTCTGGCCGAGGACGTCGAGCTTGAGGGCGTCGGCGTACTTGCGGCCGAGCTGGAAGATGTGGCCGATCTCGATGGCGCGGTCCAGCTTGAGGCCGGTGCCGCAGTTGGGGCAGGGGTCGCCCTCCTGGACCACCACGACGTCGACGTACTCGCCGACCTCGAAGTCACGGCCCGCGACGACGTTCTTGGCGTGCGTGCCGGGCTTGTTGGCGCCGGTGATCCAGGAAGTGCCCGGGGCGACGCGCGGGTCGGCGATGTAGGTGACCTTCTCGCCGAGGCCCTGCGGGCCGACATAGCCGCGGACCAGGTCGGGGCGGCCGGCGAAGTCCGCCTCGGTGACCATCTCGACGACCGCCGGGGCGAAGTGCGCCTCGACCTTGCCCATGTCGACCTCGCGGTCGCCGGGGACGCCGACGGCGACGATCTCACCGTCGACCTTCACGAGGAGGTTCTTCAGGGTGGCGGAGGCCTCGACGCCGAGGTGCGCGGCGAGGGTCTCGATGGTCGGGGTGTCCGGGGTCGGGATCTCCTCGAGGGCGGGCACGCCGTCGGTGTCCACCGGCTTCAGTTCGAAGGTGATCGCCTCGGTGTTGGCCGCGAAGTCGCACGCCGGGCAGTCCGCGAAGGTGTCCTCGCCGGCGCCGGCCGGGGCGAGGAACTCCTCGGACTTCGAGCCGCCCATGGCGCCCGCGGTGGCGGCGCAGATGCGGTAGTCGAGGCCGAGGCGCTCGAACACCTTCTGGTACGCCTGGCGGTGCAGGGCGTACGACTGGGCCAGGCCCTCGTCCTCGGTGTCGAAGGAGTACGAGTCCTTCATCAGGAACTCACGGCCGCGCAGGATGCCGGCGCGGGGGCGGGCCTCGTCACGGAACTTCGTCTGGATCTGGTAGAGGATCACCGGCAGATCCTTGTAGGAGGACGCCTGGTCCTTCACGATCAACGTGAAGATCTCCTCGTGGGTGGGGCCGAGGAGGTAGTCGCCGCCCTTGCGGTCCTTCAGACGGAACAGCTCCGGGCCGTACTCGTCCCAGCGGCCCGTCGCCTCGTACGGCTCCTTCGGCAGCAGCGCGGGGAGCAGCACCTCCTGGGCGCCGATCGCGTCCATCTCCTCGCGGACGATCCGCTCCACGTTGGCGAGGACCTTCTTGCCGAGCGGCAGCCAGGTCCACACGCCGGCCGCGGTGCGGCGGACGTAACCGGCGCGGACGAGGAGTTTGTGGCTGAGCACCTCGGCGTCCGCGGGGTCGTCGCGCAGCGTCTTCGCCATCAACTGGGACATGCGCTGGACCGGTGCGTTCGCCATGGCTTCTCGTACTCCTGCCGGGATGGGGTGATGGCAGGAGGTTAGCCGGGGGGCGGGGGCCCGTGGAAATCCGGTGGTGGCGGTGAGGGGGTGGCGGGTCGGCTACCTGCGGCGCAGGGGCAGGGCGGCGCCCATCACCGCGTACGGCTTGGGAGCGCTGGGGAAGACGACCCGGCGGGCCAGGTCGGTGTAGCCGAGGGAGTGGTAGAGGCCGCGGGCCGGGCTGTCGACGTCGATCGCGGAGAGGATCGAACGGGGTTCGACGGCGCTGTCGGTGATGGTGGTGATGAGGGCGCGGCCGATGCCGTGGTTCTGGTGGCGGGGGTGGACGTGCAGTTCGGTGATGACGAAGGAGTCGTCCAGCCAGTGGTCGTGGCCGAGGGCGCGGAGGTAGGGCTCGACGACGGTGGACCACCAGTGGGTGCGGTCGTTGGGCATGCCGTAGACGAAGCCGACGAGCCGCCCTTCGGACGTGGCGCCGAGTGCCCTCGCTCCCGGGTACGTCATGTGACGGAGGACGATCTGGCGGCGGACGGCCACCTCGTCCGGGCCCAGGCCGAAGGCTACGGCTTGTACGGCTAGGGCCTCGTCTACGTGGGCGGAGAGGTCCAAGGGGCCGATGACGAGGTCCATGTTGCGGATGCTACAGGGGGGTTCGGGTTGTCTGCGGGGCGCGGGCGGGATGTGGCTGGTCGCGCAGTTCCCCGCGCCCCTTCAGGGCGCGTTCCTTGCCCGGCGCTCAGTGGTTGAGCCGTTGAGCCTCCTTGGCCGATCGCTCAGAACAGCACGCTCATGAACGCGCCCACCTCTTGGAAGCCCACCCTCTGGTACGTGCGCCGCGCCGCCGTGTTGAAGTCGTTGACGTACAGGCTGACCAACGGGGCCACGTCGGCGAGGGCGTAGCGGAGGACCGCTGCCATGCCGGGGGCCGCGAGGCCCTGGCCCCGGTACTCGGGGGCGACCCAGACGCCCTGGATCTGGCAGGCCTTTGGGGTGGCGGCGCCGATCTCGGCCTTGAAGGCGACGCGGCCGTCGGCGTCGAGGCGGGCGAACGAGCGGCCGGAGCCCACGAGTTCGGCGACCCGGGCCTGGTAGAGGAGTCCGCCGTCGCCGGCCAGCGGGGAGACGCCCACCTCCTCGGTGAACATCGCGACGCACGCCGGCATGATCGTGTCCATCTCGTCCTTGCGGATCCGGCGGACGTACGGGTCGGGTGTGACCTCGGCGGGGTCGGGCAGCCGGTCGGTGACCATGAGGGGCTGGTGCGAGCGGACCTCACGGGCCGGGCCCCAGCTGGGTTCGAGGAGGCGCCAGAGCTGGGCGGTGGGTTCGGCGGGGCCGACGACCGAGGAGCAGCGGCGGCCGGCCCGGCGGGCGCGGTCGGCGAAGGCGCGCACGGCGCGGGGGGTGGCGCAGATGGGGACGAGGTTGGCGCCGGCGTAGCAGAGGGAGGTCAGGGCGCCGTCCTCGTACCAGCCCCACATCTCGCCGCCCAGCCGCCACGGGTCCAGCCCGGCGACCTGGACGCGGGAGGTCACGAAGGCGTTCGCGACGGGGTCTCGGTCCAGGACGGCGAGTGCGGCGTCCAGGTCACTCGGTTCGAGGACCCTGGTGGTGGTCTGGGTCAACACGTGCGGGGGCCTCACCCTGGGGTCTGCGCTGGTCTCCGCACGATACCCTGCCGGGCTGTGGCGGGGCGTCCTGCGGCTGCGCCGCGGCCGGGGGCGCCTGGTAGCTCGGGGGCTACTGCGCTTAGGCGGGTGCGGGTGCGTCGTGGCTTGTTGCGCAGTTCCCCGCGCCCCCGAGGGGGCCTGCGGCCCCTCAGCCCGCTACCGCCACCGTCGGTTCGCCCGACGTGACTCCGTCTGCTTCCATCTGTTCGGCGATCTTCATCGCTTCCTCGATGAGGGTCTCGACGATCTTGGACTCGGGGACGGTCTTGATGACCTCGCCCTTGACGAAGATCTGGCCCTTGCCGTTGCCGGAGGCGACGCCGAGGTCGGCCTCGCGGGCCTCGCCGGGGCCGTTGACGACGCAGCCCATGACGGCGACGCGGAGGGGGACCTCCATGCCGGTGAGGCCGGCGGTGACCTCTTCGGCGAGCTTGTAGACGTCGACCTGGGCGCGGCCGCAGGAGGGGCAGGAGACGATCTCGAGGCGGCGCGGCTTGAGGTTCAGCGACTCCAGGATCTGGTTGCCGACCTTGATCTCCTCGACCGGCGGGGCCGAGAGGGAGACGCGGATGGTGTCGCCGATGCCCTCGGAGAGGAGCGCGCCGAAGGCCACCGCCGACTTGATGGTGCCCTGGAAGGCGGGGCCCGCCTCGGTGACGCCGAGGTGGAGGGGGTAGTCGCACTGGGCGGCGAGCTGGCGGTAGGCGTTGACCATGACGACCGGGTCGTTGTGCTTGACCGAGATCTTGATGTCGCGGAAGCCGTGCTCCTCGAAGAGGGAGGCCTCCCAGAGGGCGGACTCGACGAGCGCCTCGGGGGTGGCCTTGCCGTACTTCTGGAGGAGGCGACGGTCGAGGGAGCCCGCGTTGACGCCGATGCGGATCGGGGTGCCGTGGTCGTTCGCCGCCTGGGCGATCTCCTTGACCTTGTCGTCGAACTGCTTGATGTTGCCCGGGTTGACGCGGACGGCGGCGCAGCCGGCCTCGATCGCGGCGAAGACGTACTTCGGCTGGAAGTGGATGTCGGCGATGACCGGGATCTGCGACTTCTTGGCGATCACCGGGAGGGCGTCGGCGTCGTCCTGCGTCGGGCAGGCGACCCGGACGATCTGGCAGCCGGAGGCCGTCAGCTCGGCGATCTGCTGCAGCGTGGCGCCGATGTCCGACGTACGGGTGGTGGTCATCGACTGGACCGACACCGGGGCGTCTCCACCGACGGCCACGGACCCGACCTGGATCTGCCGGCTCTTGCGGCGCTCGGCGAGCTTGGTCGGAACGGACGGCATGCCGAGAGAAATCGCAGTCATCTGCTGTGCAACCCCAAGTTGTGGATCAGGATCGGGTCCCGGTAAGGGCGGGCTCCAGGCTTCGAGATTACGGCACGGGCGTGGGCGCGGGCACATCACCGTCCGGCGGCCGGGCTCCACCGCGTGAGTGTGCCCGGCCGCCGTGAACGTCGGATGACTACGAGATGCGCACCGGGTTCACGAGGTCCGCGATCAGGACCAGGAGGGTGAAGCAGACGAAGATGCCGGCCACGACGTAGGCGACGGGCATCAGCTTCGCCACGTCGAACGGGCCGGGGTCGGGCCGGCGGAGCACCTTGGCCGCGTTGCGGCGCAGCGACTCCCACAGGGCGCCCGCGATGTGGCCGCCGTCGAGCGGCAGGAGCGGGAGCATGTTGAACAGGAAGAGGGAGAGGTTGAAGCCGGCCAGCAGGATGAGGAAGCTGGCGAGCTGCTGGGTGGCGGGGATGTCCATGGTGAAGATCTCGCCGCCGACGCGGGCCGCGCCGACCACGCCCATGGGGGAGTCGGCCTCGCGCTCGCCGTCGCCGAAGGTGGCGTCCCACAGGGCGGGGACCTTGGAGGGCAGGGCGAGCAGGGACTCGACGCCGTTCTCCATCATGTCGCCCATGCGGTCGACCGACTCGCCGAAGGAGAGCGGGACGATGCCGGAGGCGGGGGTGAAGCCGAACCAGCCGGCGGAGACGTACTTGTCCGCGACGTAGCCGCCGTTGCCGTCGGTCTTGCTGACCTGGTTCTTCACCAGGGTGGCGGTGAGGTCGAGCTGCTTGCCGTCACGGTCGACGGTGACGGTGACCTGCTCGCCGGGGTTGGAGCGGATGTCGGACTGCAGGGCGGCCCAGTCGTCGACGGGCTCGCCGTTGAACGCGACGATCTTGTCGCCCGGCTTCAGGCCCGCGGCCTTGGCGGGGGCCTCCTCGTCGCCGGTCCGGCACTTGGAGCGGTTCTCGCTGGCCTCGATGACGCAGTCGGAGACCTTGCTGACCGTGGTCGTCTGGGTCTGCGCGCCGAACGTCATCATCACGCCGACGAAGATCACGACGGCCAGGACCAGGTTCATGAAGGGGCCGGCGAACATCACGATCACGCGCTTCCACGGCTTGCGCGTGTAGAAGAGGCGCTTCTCGTCGCCGGGCTGCAGCTCCTCGAAGGAGGCCGCGCGGGCGTCCTCGATCATCACGCGCCACGGGGAGGTCGAGCGGCTCTCGATCCGGCCGTCCTCGCCGGGCGGGATCATGCCGATCATGCGAATGTAGCCGCCGAGCGGGATCGCCTTGACGCCGTACTCGGTCTCGCCCTTCTTCTTCGACCAGAGGGTGGGTCCGAAGCCCACCATGAACTGGGGCACGCGGACGCCGAAGAGCTTGGCGGTCGAGAAGTGGCCCAGCTCGTGCCACGCGATCGAGAACGCCAGGCCGATCACGAAGACCACTATGCCGAGGATGAACATCAGGGTCGTCATGCACGGGCCTCCGCGGTCGTCCGCTCGGTGGGTTTGCCGGTCGAGATGGTCGATGTGGTCAGCTCACGGGCCCTGGCTCGCGCCCAGGTCTCCGCTTCGAGGACGTCCGCCACGGTGAGGGAAGTTCCCGCCGCGGGGGTGCCGTGCTCCTCGACGACCCGTGTGACGGTCTCCATGATCGCGTCGAACCGGAGACCGCCGTGCAGGAACGCGTCGACGCACTCCTCGTTCGCCGCATTGAACACCGCCGGGGCGGTGCCCGCGAGCTCTCCCACGTGCCGGGCGAGCCCGACGGACGGGAACGCTTCGTTGTCGAGGGGGAAGAACTCCCAGGTGGACGCCTTGGTCCAGTCGAAGGCGGGCGCGGCGTCGGGGACGCGCTGCGGCCAGCCGAGGCCGATGGCGATGGGACCGCGCATGTCGGGGGGCGTCGCCTGGGCCATCGTCGATCCGTCCGTGAACTCAACCATCGAGTGGACATACGACTGGGGGTGCACGACGACCTCAATGCGGTCGAAGGGAATGTCGTAGAGGAGGTGCGCCTCGATGACCTCCAGGCCCTTGTTGACGAGGGTCGCGGAGTTCACGGTGATGACCGGGCCCATGGCCCAGGTGGGGTGCGCGAGCGCGTCGGCGGGTGTCACGTCGGCCAGTTCCGCCTTCGTACGGCCGCGGAAAGGGCCCCCGGAGGCGGTGACGACGAGTTTGCGTACGTCGGCCCGGGTGCCGGAGGCGAGGGCCTGGAAGAGGGCGGCGTGCTCGGAGTCGACCGGGATGATCTGACCCGGCTTCGCCACGGCCTTCACCAGCGGGCCGCCGACGATGAGCGACTCCTTGTTGGCGAGCGCGAGGGTGCGGCCGGCTTCCAGGGCGGCAAGGGTCGGGGCGAGGCCGATGGAGCCGGTGATGCCGTTGAGCACGGTGTGGCAGTCGGAGGCGGCGAGGTGGGTGGCGGCGTCCGGGCCGGCGAGGATCTCGGGCAGCGGCTCGGCGGTGCCGTACGCCGTGGTCAGGGCCTCGCGCAGGGCCGGTACGGCGTCCTCGCGGGCGACGGCGACGGTCCGCACCCGCAGGCGGTGTGCCTGCTCGGCCAGCAGCTCCACCCGCCCTCCGGCGGCGGAGAGCCCGGTGACGCGGAAGCGGTCCGGGTTGCGCAGGACGAGGTCGATGGCCTGGGTGCCGATCGATCCGGTCGATCCGAGGATCACTACGTCCCGTACGCCGTCGACCGGGTCGTAGACGAGATGCGGATCGGCGAGAGGGGCTGGACTGTCGCTCATCCCCCCATTGTGGCCGCATCCGGTGCCCGTCAGGACCGCGCGTCCCCCTGATGACCCGCTTCGTGCCGTCTGTGATTGACGGGGCTGTTTCTCCGTTTGTGAAGCACGCGTGAAGAAGGGGTGATATGACTTCTGACCGGTTGATCCGATTGTCCGATCAACCGATCTGAACGAGGACCCTGGGGGGATCCATGCACAAGCGCATACGCGCTGCCCTGCCCGCGCTCGCCGGAGCGGTGGCCCTGACCGGCACGCTGCTGAGCAGCCCGGCCGAAGCGGCGGGCGGGGTGATCATCTACCGCGTGTACTTCGACAGTCCCGGCAAGGACACGCGGACGAACGCGCAGTACAACGGCGAGTGGGTGCAGATCAAGAACACGAGTTCGTCGGCGATCTCGCTCAAGGGCTGGGTGCTGAAGGACCTCGACAACCACAAGTACACGTTCCCGAACATCAAGATCGGGGCGAAGAAGTACATCAAGGTCCGCACGGGGTCGGGCACGGACACGACCGCGACCAAGTACCAGAACCGCAAGGCCTACGTCTGGAACAACACCAGCGACACGGCGAAGCTGACGAAGTCGAACGGGTCGACGGTGGATTCCTGCTCGTGGACGACCCGGGACGCCAGCGACAAGTACTGCTAGGGACGAGGACAGCGTCCGGGCTACTTGACCAGCCGGAAGGCGGGGTGCCTGACCCAGGCCCGCAGGAACTCCGCCGTTCCCAGCGCCATCCAGTCCGCGAACCCCAACACCCCTGGAAGGCCGGCGACGACCGACTCCTGCCCGTCCAGCAACTCGGCTTTGGCCACGCCCCCGATGACGTCCATGACAGCGGCGGTCAGCAGAGCCGTGGCCACGTGGTCGATCTCGCGATTGCAGCAGGCGCTGACATTGACGGCATGAGTCGGCCTGAAGCCGAGGACGGCCTCCACCTCGGGCTCGTCCGCGTGCTCAGCCTCGAAGGTGCTCTCATCGCCGACGCCCGGCCCCATCAAGTAGACCAAGAAGGGCCGGCCCCAGTCCTCGCGCTGCGGATTGAACCCCACCAGGGCCGTGAGCTCCTCGTCCGCGGAGGCGTTGCCGAGGAGGGGAAGCGGGAACGGCTTTCGCCAGTCCTCCTCTCGCCTGTCCTCGACGCCCAGTCGCTCCGCGGGCACGTTGACGTCGAAGAACCCGGGCCGCTTCTCCACGAAGTGGGTGGAGAGCCTCACCATCAACGCGCGGAACTCCCGCAGCTGAGCCGGGGAGAGCGGCTCCGCCACATCGATCACCAACGTCGGACCAGACATGCTGGGAGCCTAGGGGGTGCCGCGGTCCGGTGTCGGGCGGGTGCGGCGCCGTAGGGGCTGGGCACGCCGACGCGGCGGAGCCGCGTATCGACACAGCCCCGCGCCCCTGAAGACGGCCCTGCGGGCCGGTCTTCAGGGGCGGTGTCCGGGGTCAGCGGATGCGGCGGTGGACGTTCTCCTTCTCGCTTTCGCCCGGGGTCGCGTCCGCGATCCACGGGCCCTCGCCTGACGGGTCGATCACGCCCTGCTCCAGCCATGTGTAGGCGCCGCCGAGGACGCCCTTGACGACCTTGTGGTCGATGTCGTCGGTGTTGGTCCACAGGCGGCCGAAGAGTTCCTCGACGCGGATGCGGGACTGGCGGCAGAAGGTGTCGGCCAGTTGGTAGGCCTCGCGGCCGTGGTCGGTGGTGGTGCGCAGCAGTTCCGCCCGGACGACGGCCGCGCTCATCGCGAAGAGTTCCGCGCCGATGTCGACGATCCGGCCCAGGAAGCCCTGCTTGGTCTCCATCCGGCCCTGCCAGCGGGACATGGCGTAGAACGTGGAGCGGGCCAGCTTGCGGGCGCTCCGTTCGACATAGCGCAGGTGCGTGGCCAGGTCGGGGTGGCCCGCTGGGTGGAAGTCGCCGTAGGTGCGCGGGAGTTGGCCGGGACCTGCGACCAGCTTGGGCAGCCACTTGGCGTAGAAGACGCCCGCGTTCGCGCCCGCCTTCGCCTTGTCGGAGAGGGACTTCTCCGGGTCGATGAGGTCGCCGGCCACGGTGAGGTGGGCGTCGACGGCCTCGCGGGCGATCAGCAGGTGCATGATCTCCGTGGAGCCCTCGAAGATCCGGTTGATGCGCAGGTCGCGCAGGATCTGCTCGGCGGGGACGGCCCGTTCGCCGCGCGCCCGGAGGGAGTCCGCGGTCTCGAAGCCCCGGCCGCCGCGGATCTGGACCAGCTCGTCGGCGATCTTCCAGCCCATCTCGGAGGCGAACAGCTTCGCGAGGGCGCCCTCGATACGGATGTCGTTGCGGTCCTCGTCGGCCATCTGGGAGGAGAGGTCCAGGACGGCTTCGAGGGCGAAGGTGGTCGCCGCGATGAAGGAGATCTTCTGGCCGACCGCCTCGTGATGGGCGACCGGCTTGCCCCACTGCTCACGGGCCGCCGACCACTCGCGGGCGATCTTCAGACACCACTTGCCGGCGGCCACACAGGACGCCGGCAGCGAGAGGCGGCCCGTGTTGAGGGTGGTGAGGGCGATCTTCAGGCCCGCGCCCTCGGGGCCGATGCGGTTCGCGGCGGGGACCCGGACCTGGTGGAAGCGGGTGACGCCGTTCTCGATGCCGCGCAGGCCCATGAAGGCGTTGCGGTTCTCGACGGTGACACCCGGCGAGTCGGTCTCCACGACGAAGGCGGTGATGCCGCCCTTGTGCCCCTCGGACTTGGGGACGCGTGCCATGACGACCAGGAGGTCGGCGACCACGCCGTTCGTCGTCCACAGCTTCACGCCGTCGAGGATGTAGTCGTCGCCGTCGGGGACCGCCGAGGTGGCCAGCCGGGCGGGGTCGGAGCCGACGTCGGGCTCGGTGAGGAGGAAGGCGCTGATGTCGGTGCGGGCACAGCGCGGGAGGAACTTCTCCTTCTGCTCGGGGGTGCCGAACAGTTTCAGCGGCTGCGGTACGCCGATCGACTGATGCGCCGAGAGCAGGACGCCGATGGCCGGGCTGGCCGACCCGACCAGGGCCAGCGCCTTGTTGTAGTACACCTGGGTGAGGCCGAGACCGCCGTACTTGGGGTCGATCTTCATGCCGAGGGCGCCGAGTTCCTTGAGGCCGTTGATCACCTCGTCGGGGATCCGGGCCTCGCGCTCGATCAGCGCCCCGTCGACCTTGGTCTCGCAGAACGCGCGGAGCTTGGTCAGGAACTGCTCGCCGCGCCGGACGGCCTCGTCCGTGGGGAGCGGGTGGGGGTGGATGAGGTCGAGGCGGAAGCGGCCGAGGAACAGTTCCTTGGCGAAACTGGGCTTGCGCCAGGCCTGCTCCCGGGCGGCCTCCGCCACCTGGCGGGCCTCACGTTCGGTGACGACGGGCTTCTTGAGGGGTGGGGCGGACATGAGGCTCACCTCGCCGCGAATCGGGATCTTGTACCGGATGGGTACCTGAATGGTTACCGATGGGTGCTACTCGATCGTTGGTACCCGATCCGGGGTGACCCCGCCACCCCTCGCGTCCGCACTCAGCCGATGTTCACCGAGTACGCCTTCGTGTCCAGGCGCCCGGTTCCCTTGAAGACCTCGGTGCCCGCCTCGATGCCGGAGACGTACTTGTCGTTGCTCAGCAGCTTGCGGCGGACGAGTGCCTGGGTGAAGTCGTCGAGGTTCAGGGTCGCCTTGCTGGTGTTGGTGCGGCGGACGAAGGAGAACACCTTCCAGCCGATGTCACCGGTGTAGATGTCCCACATGGCCCCGCCGAGGCTGACGCTGCCGTACTTGGTGCCGAGGGGGCCCGCGCCGCCCTGCCGGTTGAGCCAGATCATGACCTCGTCGGTGGGCTGGTCCTGCCAGTCGGCGGTGTTCTTGGAGTGCAGCCACAGGTCGTAGGCGACGTTCATGGTGCCGGGGTTGGAGCTGACCGAGAACTCCCAGCTGGTCCGCACCGGCTTGCGGTCGCCGACCCGGACGGGCAGCTGGGTGGCCGCCTTGTCGACCTTCCAGCCCCAGTGCCAGCCGAGCACGCTGCTCGCGTACGACTTCACGTCGTAGTCCTTGCCGGCGCCGCTGTTGGCCAGGCTGTAGCTGGTGCCCCACGAGATCGTCGAGCCCGAGTGGGAGTTGTCCCAGACGCACTGGGTGCCGGTGGCCTTCTCGCGGTTCCAGACGTTGTTGTTCACGTAGTACTTGCCGAGCGTGATCGTGTCGAAGTCCGTGCACTTCTTGGCCTCCTCCCCCGCCATCGCGACGGTCACGGAGGCCCCGACCGCGAGAGCGGTGACGACGGCCGCGCCGATCTTGGCGGTACGGGTCAGGCGGGGGCGACGGTGTTGCATGGGGTTCCTTCCGGGGGCGGTGCGGTTACGGGTGCTGGTCGCCGCCGGACCCTCCTGAAGTTGCCGCCGAGTCCTAAACTGGGGGCGCCAAGAGCGCCCTGCAAGGGCGCGGGGAACTGCGCGAGAAGCCCCACGGACCCGCAACCGCCACCCCACACACCCCCACCATCCCTCAGGCGCACGGCGAATAATCGAAGCGCTTCGACAACCTATGGACACCCACCCACCGCCGAGCTACTGTCGAGCCACCCTCACACGCCCGGTTCAGAAACAACGCGCAGTCGAAGCGCTTAAACACGCTTGGAGAGCTGGATGGTCACCCTCGCCGAGGTCGCCCAGCACGCCGGAGTCTCGGCGAGCACGGTGAGCTATGTCCTCAGCGGCAAGCGGTCCATCTCCGTCGGCACCCGGCAGCGGGTCGAACGGAGCATCCAGGAGCTCGGCTACCACCCGAACGCGGGGGCCCGCGCCCTGGCGAGCAACAAGTCGAACATCGTCGCCCTGATGGTCCCGCTGCGTACCGACATGTACGTACCGGTGATGATGGAGATCGCCATCGCGGTGGCCACCACGGCTCGTACGTACGGCTACGACGTGCTGCTGCTCACCGGTGAGGAGGGCCCGGACGCGGTGCGACGGGTCACGGGCAGCGGGCTCGCCGACGCGATGATCCTGATGGACGTGGAACTCGACGACGAGCGGCTGCCGCTGCTGCGCGGCACCGACCAGCCGTCGGTACTCATCGGACTGCCGGCCGACACCAGCGGTCTGACCTGCGTCGACCTCGACTTCGGGGCGACGGGCGCGCTCTGCGTGGAGCACCTGGCGATGCTTGGCCACCGCGACATCGCGGTCATCGGCGAGGCCCCCGCGGTGTACGAACGGCACACCGGGTTCGCCGAGCGCACCCTCGACGGACTGCGCTCCCGTGCGCGGGAGTTGGGCCTGCGCGTCCTGCACCGCCCCTGCGAGGGCGGCTACGACGCGATGGCCGCGACCCTGGCCCGGATCTTCGACGAACGGCCCGGCACCACGGGGATCGTCGTGCAGAACGAGTCCGCGGTGGAGCCGCTGCTCGCGCTGTTGCGGCAGCAGGGGCGCGCGGTGCCGGAGGACGTCTCGGTGATCGCGGTCTGCCCGGACCAGGTCGCCGTGCAGGCCTCGGTGCGGCTGACGTCCGTGGCCATCCCCGCCCAGGAGATGGGCCGCCGGGCCGTGGAGCAGCTGGTCGCCAAGCTGGAGGGCCGGGACACCGACGAAGTGGTGCTCCTCGCCCCCGAGTTGACGGTCCGCGCGAGCACGGGGCCGCTGTCCCACACCGGCTGAGCCGACGTCGTACACGAGCCGGGGCCGTACACAGGCCACCGCCCACCGACCGCGCCGTACGGAAGCCGCCGTACGGCCCCCTCTCCTCGTCCCCCCTTCTCCCCCTTCTCCCCCTTTCGCTTCTCGCTCTCCACCCGCCTTCCTTCACTCCTCCCTTCCAGGAGACCTCTCGTGAATCAGCCTGCCGAGAACCAGACCCCGACGGGTGCGGTCAGCCTCGCCCAGTCCTCCCCCACCGTCGGCACGTTCCGTGAGCGGGACGGTGCCCTGGAGTGGAGCGGACGTCAGGAGACCCTGCGGATCGAGCCCTGGGGCCCGGACGCGGTCCGGGTCCGCGCCCGCCTCGGTGGCCCGGTGCTCGACGGACTTCCGGGCGCGCTGCTCGACGAGGCCGAGTCCACCGAGAGCAGCATCAAGATCGAGGACGGGCTGGGGCGGCTGACCGTCGGCGCGCTCACCGTCGAGGTGAACGCGGAGGGTCTGGTCCGCTACAGCCGTACGGCCGACGGAAGCGAGCTGTTGTCGGAGGCCCGCGCCCACTTCTGGTGGCCCGGCCCGCGCCTCTACACGGCCGTCGGCAACGGCTACCACCGCCTGGAGCAGCGGTTCGCCGCGTACGACGACGAGAAGCTGTACGGCCTCGGGCAGCACCAGCACGGACGGCTCGACCAGAAGGGGCTGGTGCTGGACCTGGTGCAGCGCAACGCGGAGGTCGGCATCCCGGTGCTGACCTCCAGCCGCGGCTACACGCTGCTGTGGAACAACCCGGCGATCGGCCGCGTCGAGCTGGCCGGGAACGGCACCCGCTGGGTCGCGGACTCGGCCCGGCAGATCGACTACTGGATCACCGCGGGCGATCCGGCCGCCGCGCAGCGCCGCTACAGCGCGGCGACGGGCCGTACGCCGATGCTGCCCCAGTGGGCGGCCGGGTTCTGGCAGTGCAAGCTGCGCTACCGCACCCAGGACGAACTCCTCGCGGTGGCGCGGGAGTACAAGCGGCGGGGCCTGCCCATCGACGTCATCGTGTGCGACTTCTTCCACTGGACGCATCTGGGCGAGTGGAAGTTCGACCTGAACGAGTGGCCCGATCCGGCGGCCATGGTCCGTGAACTGGACGAGCTGGGCATCAAGTTGGTGGTGTCCGTGTGGCCTTCGGTGTCGCCGCTGAGCGAGAACCACCCCGTGATGGAGCAGCGCGGGTACTTCATCGGGACGCAGTACGGCCCGATGGCGCACGCCGACTGGCCGGACAAGGAGGTCGCGTCGACGGTCCAGGTCGCCTTCTACGACGCGACGAACCCCGAGGCCCGGGAGTTCGTGTGGTCGCGGGTGAAGGAGAACTACCTGGACCGGTACGGCATCAACGCGTTCTGGCTGGACGCCTGCGAGCCGGAGCTCAAGCCGGGCTTCCAGGAGAACCTGCGGTACTGGGCGGGGCCCGGTCTGGAGGTCGGCAACATCTATCCGGCCGAGAGCGCGCGCACCTTCTACGAGGGGCTGCGGGCGGCCGGCGAGGAGGAGATCGTCTCCCTGAACCGTTCGGCGTGGGCGGGCAGTCAGCGGTGGGGGGCCGCGCTGTGGTCCGGTGACATCGGGACCGACTTCCCGACCCTGCGGCGACAGATCGCGGCGGGGCTCAACACGGCGTTGTCCGGCATCCCGTGGTGGAACACGGACATCGGCGGCTTCCACGGGGGCGACCCCGACGATCCGGCGTACCGGGAGGTGATGGTCCGCTGGTTCCAGTTCGGGGCGTTCTCGCCGCTGATGCGGCTGCACGGGTTCCGGGAGCCCGGGATGCCGCTGGGGCCGGACATGACCGGCGGGCCCAACGAGGTGTGGTCGTACGGGGAGGAGGCCGGGGCGATCCTGGAGGCGTACCTGCGGCTGCGGGAGCGGTTGAAGCCGTATGTGCTGCGGGTGATGCGGGAGGCCCACGAGGAGGGGCTGCCGGTGATGCGGCCGCTGTTCCTGGAGTTCCCCGAGGACGAGCGGGCCTGGTCCGTGGACGACGCGTATCTGTTCGGGCGGGACGTGCTGGTGGCGCCGGTGCTGGAGGCGGGGGCGCGGCGATGGACGGCCTACCTTCCGGCGGGGGCACGGTGGACGGATGCGTGGACCGGGGAGACGTACGAGGGGGGTACGGCCGTGACCGTGGATGCTCCGCTGGAGCGGATCCCGGTGTTCCTGCGGGACGGGGTGTCCTTGCCGATCGCCGGGTAGCGGGCCTGTGGTGGGGGCGGTTGCGTGAGGGGGCGACGCCGTCGACGGCGCCCTGGCGACCCCGGTCTACGCTATGGCGCCACGGCCATCCCATGATCCTCAGGGGGTGTGCGCGACCCCCGAGTGAGTGGAGATGACAGAGGATGAGCAGCCGTACGGGAGACTCCGGCGCAGTGCGCGGGGGACGGCGCGGTCGTGGGGGCGGGCCTGCGCGCAGACCGGTTCATCGGACGCGTACGACGATACGTACCACCGGCGGATACGGCGGATACGACGGGCGCGGGGGGTACGTGGAGGCGCCGCGGGCGGTGGCGGCGCCCTCGGAGCCGGTCGCGCCCCGGGGATTCCTGCCGGGGCCGGCGCGGCACATCGCGGTGTGGAGCGCGCTCACCCTGCTGGTGACGGGTGTCGTGTACGTGGCCGTGTGGATCTGTGTGACGTTCCAGACGGCGGTCACGCCCCTGCTGATCGCGCTGCTGGGCACGGCGTTGCTCGGCCCGCTGTACCGGCGGCTGGTGGCGATGCGGTTCAACAAGTCCCTCGCCGCCGGGCTGACCTGCGCGGCCGTGCTCGTGGTGATGGGCGGGGCCGCGTACATCGTGGTGGCCGCGCTGATCGACACCGGTGACCAGATCATCTCCTCGCTCAGGGACGCGGCGAAGTCGCTCAGCGAGGAGTTCGGGCTGGCGGGGACGTCGTTGGACGACCTCGCGAAGAACGCCAAGGAGCTGCTGTCGAAGTTCGGCGGCACCGCCGCCTCCGGGGTGCTCACCGGGGTCAGCGCGGTCGGTGGGTTCGTGGCCAGCGCGGTCCTGGCGATGCTGCTGATGTTCTTCTTCCTGCGGGACTCCGACAAGGCCGTCGCGTCCCTGCACTCGCTCGCGCCGCGCGGCACCGGGGACACCCTGGAGGTCATGGCCCGGCGCGCGTTCCGGGCGATCGAGGGCTATATGCGCGGGACGACGCTCATCGCCTTCATCGACGGTGCCCTGATCGCCATCGGCCTGCTGATCCTTCAGGTGCCGGGCGCCGTGGGGCTCGGCGCGCTGGTGTTCGTCGGCGCGTACATCCCGTATCTCGGCGCGTTCCTCTCCGGCGCGGTGGCGATCCTCGTCGCGTTCGCGGACCGGGGCCTGGTGACGGCGCTGTGGGCGGTCGGGGTCGTCTTCGCGGTGCAGCTGATCGAGGGAAACGTGCTGCAGCCGATGATCCACAGCCGGACCGTGCAGATGCATCCGGCGGCGATCCTGCTGGCCCTGACGGCGGGGGCGTCCATCGCCGGCATCCTCGGCATGCTGCTGGCGGTGCCGCTCGTCGCGGCGGCCACCGGAGTGCTGTCGGAGCTGCGGGCGCGGTACGGGGACGGGCAGGGGGCCACGGTCCCGGCGGAGTAGGCCTGAGGTGACGGTCCCGGGGCCCGCGGCGGGCACCGGGACCGTCGGCGTATGCACGCCGACACGTACCGGGGACCACTCCCCGTTTATGCTGGGGGTCCCAGCCGGTGCGACGAGGCGCGCGCCGTCCGTCGCTCCCCCGGAAAGGACACCGCCTGTGCCCTCCACGCCGTCGGCCCTCGCCCTGGCCAACCTGTTACTCCGGCCCACGCTCCGTTCCCGTCGCGATCCGGACCGGGTCCTCGCACGGATCCTCGACCGGGCCGGGTGGGCGGAGGGTGAGGAGGACTTCGTGGACGGCTTCCGGTTCCTGCTGCGCCAGTGGGCGCGGGACCCGGGCCTGTCCCCGGTCGGCTGGCAGTCGGCGCAGGCCCATGTGCGCCGACATCTCACCAACCGGGCCCGGATCCGGCGGCTGATCGCCGAGAACCCGGCCATCGAGGAGGAACCCGTCGAGCGCCCGGTGTTCGTGGTGGGGCTGCCGCGCACGGCCACCACGCTCACCCACGGCGTCCTCTCCCTCTCGGACGACCATCGCTGCCCACGGCTGTGGGAGTTGCTCGCTCCGGGCCTCGAACCGTCGCCCGAGCAGCGGCGGAAGGCGATCACGTCGGCGCGCCGGATGCTCGACGGCACCCATCGGCTCGCTCCGCGCTTCCGTGAGATCCACCCCATGACCGCCGAGGGCCCCGAGGAGGACACGTTCCTGCTGCCGCACGCCCTGGTGCCGCTGTCCCAGGCGCAGCTGCCGGGCTACCACGCCTGGCACTTCGAGCGGGACTTCGTCCCCGACTACCGCCACCTCAAGCAGGCGTTCCAGGTGCTCCAGTACGGACGCCCGCGCCGCCGCTGGATCCTGAAGTCCCCCTTCCACACCGGCAACCTCGACGCCCTGTTCTCCGTGTTCCCGGACGCCACGCTGGTGTGGACGCACCGTGATCCGGTGACCGCCGTCGCCTCGTTCTGCAGCCTGGTCGAGGTGGGCATGGTCCTCTCCCGCCGCACGGTCGACCCGCACCACCTCGGCGCCACCTGGCTGGACCTGCTGAGCCGGTCGGTACGGCGGGGCCTCGCCGCCCGGGCCGACCTCCCCCGCGAGGCGGTGGTGGACGTGCCGTACTCCTCGCTCGGCACCGACCCGGCCGCGGGCGCCCCGAAGCTGTACGAGGCCATCGGCGCCCGCTGGACCGAGGCCGACGCCGCCCGGCTCCCGGAGGCCGCCACCCACGCCAAGGGCAGCCGGCCGCACCGCTACGACCTGGCCCGCTACGGCCTGACCCGCGCGGGCGTCGAGGCCGAGTTCACGGAGTACAACGCACTGCGGGCCGAGGTCGACCGGGCCTGAGGCCCCTGGACGCGCCGGACCTCGGCCACCGGACGGGGAAGCCGCTCCCCCACCGGAAGCCGAGGTCGGGTGTGCGTCCTAGCCCACGACCCGGCCCACCTCGATCCGGTCGATGTTCGGCGCCCAGGCGCCCGCGTTGCCGAAGGTCACCTTGTTGGCCCCCTTCCTCAGGTCGACGGGGACGCCCACGGTCCAGTAGTCGTCCCAGCTCCAGGTGTTCTTGAAGGTGACCGTGCGCGGTTCACCGTCCCCGACCGTGATGTCCGCCGTGCGGGACATGATGTCGGTGTTGTAGGCGTGGCCGTTGTCGCGGCGGTCGTTGTGCGCGTAGTGGACGACCAGGACGTAGCGGCCCGAGGTGGGGGCGTTCACCGTGAACTCGGCCGTGCTGTCCGCGCTGTTGCCGAGCCAGCCGATGTACGAACCGGCCGTGGCGTACGCGGAGTCGACGAGCTTGGCCCCGCCGGCGAGCGTGGCCGTGGCGCCCTCGTAGGTCAGGGTCCCGGTGGTCGAGCCGGCGCCCGTGACGTCGAGGGCGCGGACGGCGGTGTGCTTGGCGGTCGCGGTGATCCGGTTGTTGCCCGCGACCAGGTAGAGCCGCAGCGGCCGGTCGGGCACCGCCGCCACCGACTGGCCGTGCAGGGCGAGCCGCACGGGCGCCGACGCCCGGGGCACCACCCGGTAGTAGCCGTCGCGCGGGGCGTACACGTCGAAGACCGCCTTGTCGCCGGAGCGCAGCACGAGCGCGCCGGTGCCGACACCGGCCGAGGAGGAGTAGTCGTACGACGGCTTCCCGCTGACGTCGGCGAGCGTGGCCTCGTAGGAGGCGGCGGGTTCGGCGGTGCGGGCGGTGAGGTCGATCCGGTCGAGGGTGACCTCGGTGTCGCCCTTGGCCAGCGTCAACCGGTGGGTGCCCGCCGAGAGTCGGACGGTGAGGTCCTTCTTGGCGCGGTAGGTCCAGTTCTCCGTGGAGGGGTAGGTGACCGTGACCGGTTCGCCGCCGTCGACGCTCAGTTTCTGGGTGGCCGGGGTCCCGGACTGGTTGCCGTACAGGATCGCCAGGTCGTACGTGCCGTCCTTGGGGACCGACACGGTGAAGTCGACCTTGCTGCCGGGCTGGTTGAGCGAGCCGACGTCCTTGGTGCCGGAGGCGGCGTAGCCGTTGGCGTTGCTCACCGTGCCCTGGGTGTAGACCTTGCCGTCGGTGATGGCGGCGTCCTCGGCCTCGTAGGAGGCGGTCCAGGGGACGGAGGGCGTGGTCGGGGTGCCGGTGCCGCCCGGGGTGAGGACGACGCGGTAGGCCGACATCTTGTGCAGGCCGCGCAGCGGGACGGTGACCGTGCCGTCGTCCGCGATCCGCACCTTCGTCCGGGTCAGGACGCGCGGGGTGGCGTGCTGGCCCTCGTAGCCGGACCAGGCGGCCTCGGCGACGGTCGCGCTGACCGTGCGTCCGAAAAGGGAGCGGGGGACCTTCCGGACCACGACGTCCGTGTCACCGGCGGAGCCGCCCAGCAGGACCTGGGCCTGGCGGCGGGAGGTGTCGAGGGAGGCAAGGCCCTGGAGGGTGTCGACGGTGTTGGCCTGCGGCGGGGTGACCTTGACGGTGTTCCCGGTCAGGCCCGCGTACCAGCGGAAGAACCACCAGCCGCCGTTGGGGATGTTGGAGCGGACGACATTGCCGTCCATGTTGCCGGCCGCGTCCCAGTAGGCCTGGTTGGCGTACACCTTGTTGCGCTCGAACATCGAGACCCACTGGACGAGTTGGCCGGGGACGGAGAGGTCGCGGCGGTTGGCGTACTCGTCGATGTTGATCTTCAGCGGGGCGATGCCCGCTGCCCGCTCCAGGGCGCGGTAGTCGTCGTAGTGGCCCTGGAAGTCGCGCAGGGAGCCGGAGCCCAGCTCGTGCCAGGTCATCACCTGGGGCAGGACGTTCTCGCGCTTGGCGAAGGCGAGGAAGTCCTTGAGCAGGCGGTTGTGGTAGGCGGCCTCGTTGGGGCCGGCGATCCGGGCGTCGGGGTCGATGGCGCGGATGCGCTGGTAGACCGTCTTCCAGTCGCGGAAGAAGCGGTCGCGGTTGATCTCGTACTGGGCCTGGTCGGCGACATCGAGCTTGTACCAGATCTGGTCGGGCTCGTTGAACGGGATGTAGACGAAACGGTCGCCGTTCGGGTCCGCCGACACCTCCTTGACGATCTTGTCGACCTTGGGGAGGTAGTCGTCGATGCCGAGGTCCTCGTAGGGCCACTTGGCGTAGATGTCCTGCATCATCACGTTGATCTCGCCCCCGCCGTTGCGGAAGAACGACTTGGAGACGGTGAGCGCGTCGCCGTTGGGGTGCTGGGCGCCGCCCTCCGGCTTCTGCGAGATGCTGGTGATCTTCAGCGGTGCGAGGGCCGCGTCGCTGGGCACCCCGTCGTCGCTGAGCCCGTACAGCGCGCCGTTGGCGCCGCGCATCACCGGGCCCTCGGAGGCCGAGAGGTCGACGGTGAGGCGCTGCGGGTCGGCGGCCGCTGCCGCTGCCGATCCGGTGGCGGGGAGGGTGCTGCCTGCCATGGCGGTGACTCCAAGTAGTGCTGTGACCAGGGCGGTTCTGGTACGGGCTCGCATGGGGGTGCTCGTACCGGTGTGGGGGCTCACGCTGCTGGACCTCCGGTCATTTGACGGCTCCACTGGTGATTCCGGACACGATCTTTCGCTGGCCGACGAGGAAGACGGCGACCATGGGCAGGCTCATCACCACGACGTACGCGAAGACGAGATGCCAGTTGTTGAGGTAGAGCTGGGCGCTCGCGACCTTGTAGAGGTTGAGCGGGAGGGTGGCCCGGTCGCCGCCGCCGAGGACGAAAAAGGCGTAGAAGATGTCGCTCCAGGCGTAGAGCATCACCATGATCGTCGCGGTGGCGATGACCGGCCGCAGCAGCGGGAGGACGATCCGCGCGAAGATCCGCAGCGGCTTCGCCCCGTCGATCCGGGCCGCCTCCTCCAGCTCCATCGGGATGGCGCGGATGAAGCCCGTCATGAAGAAGATCGAGGTGGAGAGGTACATCCCGGTGTAGACGGCGATCATTCCGGGCCGGGTGCCCGCCAGGCCGAGCTGCCGCAGCTCCATCACGACGGTGATGACCGCGGGCGGCAGCAGCAGTCCGCTGATGCACAGCGCGTACGCCGCCGAGACCAGCTTCGACTTGCGGCGGGCGAAGACCCAGGCGGCGCCCGCGCCGAGGATCAGCACGAGGACCACCGAAGGGACCACGACCAGCAGGGAGTTGAGCAGGCCGCGCAGCATCTCGCCCTGGGCGACGGCGTCCTCGTAGTTGGCGCGCGGCTGCCAGTGCGCCGGCGGGTCCAGGTTCGGCTTAATGGCCTCCGCCTGCGGCTTGGCGGAGGTGACGAGGACCAGCCATAGGGGGACGCCGACGGCGAGCCCGGCGAGCAGGAGGACGAGGGCCGGGCGGCCGTAGCGCCACATCACCGCGCTCACAGCAGCTGCTCCCTTCGGCGCAACCCGATGACCAGCGGAATCGCGACGGCCACCACGATCAGGAAGAGGACGAGACTCATCGCCGAGGCCTGTGCGTACAGGCCCTGGCCGAAGATCCGGAACATGTAGATGTTGAAGACCTCGGTGGAGGCGGCCGGACCACCGCCGGTGGTGGCCTGCACGATGTCGAAGGTGTTCATCGAACCGATGAGCGCCGTGGTGACGTTGAAGGTGAGGGCCGGGGCGAGCATCGGCCAGCGCACCGACCAGAACGTTCGCCAGGGCCCGGCCCCGTCCATCCGGGCGGCTTCGAGCATGTCGCCCGGGATGCCCTTCAGGCCCGCCAGATAGATCAGCATCGACAGGCCCATCCACTTCCAGCCATGGATGAGGGTGACGATCACGAGCGTCCAGGTCGTCGAGCCCAGCCAGGGGATGTCCGTGCCGAGCGTCGAGTTGACGGCGCCGTCCTGGTCGAGGAGCGCCTGGAAGACATAGCCCGTGGCGAGGGCCGAGATGAGCACCGGCAGGAAGAAGACGGCACGGAAGAACCGGTTGAAGCGGGTGTCGTCCTCCAGCAGCAGCGCCAGCACCAGCCCGAAGACGTTCTGGAAGACGGCCGCGAGCAGCGCGTACAGCAGGGTGGTGCGGATCGCGCGGACCAGGGTGCCGTCGTCGGCGACGGTCGTGAAGTTGTCGAGGCCGGTGAAGGCGATGTCCGGGTGGTAGGAGGACCAGTTGGTGAACGGGTAGTAGAAGTTGAGCAGGTTGGGCACCAGGAAGAAGCCCGCGAAGACGACGATCGCGGGGAGCGCGAACCACCAGGGGTGGTGCACGGCGGCGCGGGGCAGCCGCCCCACGCCCTTGGATGCGCCTGGCGCGGGGGCCTGCTTGCGCGCGCTGCGTACGACTGTGTCCGCCATGGCTAGAAACCGGGCGCGCCCTGGGCCTTGGCCACCTGCGCGAACTGGTCCTGGATGGCCTGGGCGACCTGCTGCGGGCTCTTCTTGTCGAAGAGCATGTCGGCGAGGTAGAGGTGGGTGTCGGGCGCGACGATCGCCTTGGCCTGGAAGACGCCGATGGCCGTGGGCAGGGCCGCGACCTGGGCTTTCGAAGCCTCCGGCAGGCCGTCCGGAGTGGGCACCGAGGGCTGCACGGACGGGATCTTCATCGCCTTGATGTAGTCGGCGTAGTCGGGGCCGAGCCAGAAGGCGAGGAACTGGCGGGCCGCGTTCTGCCGCTTCTCGTCACCGGTTTTGAAGGCGACGACACCGTTGGTCTGGTCGGGCGAGTACAGGCCGGTGGCCGCCGAGTTGGCGACCGGGAACCAGCCGATCCTCTCGTCGATCTCCTTCGTGGAGTACTTGGCCTGCAACTGGCTCTGGAAGGACGTGACGTTGAGGACCATGCCGGCCTCGCCCTTCCACAGCGCGTCGGCCTGACCCGTGAAGGTCCCGGTCCGGTAGTTCTTCTGGGCGAGCCCGGCGTCGAGCAGCTTGTCCTTGTACTTCTTGATCGCGCCGACGACGACCGGGTCGGTCCACTTCTCCTTGTTGGCGTTGAGATCCGTCCACCACTGCTGGTCGAGGTCGGTGAGCTGGACCTGCATCTGCCACTGCAGGGGCCACTTGTCGCCGCCGGCCTCGTAGAAGGCGGCCGCGTCGGTGCCGTCGACGACCTTGTGGCCGAGGGCGAGCAGCTCGTCGTACGACTTCGGGAAGTCCTTCTCCGCGAGGCCGGCCTTCCTGAAGACGTCCTTGTTGTAGTAGACGCCGAGCATGGCGGGGCTGGTGACGATGGCCGCGTACCGCTTGCCGTCGATGACCCCGAGCGACTTCTCCGTGTCGCCGAGCTTGGAGACCCACTCCTCGCCGTCGAGGGTGAGCAGGTTCTGCTGCGGCTGGATGAAGGGGAGCGTGGAGACGGAGGGCTGCCAGAACATCAGGTCGGGGCGGTCGCCGGAGGCCAGCTTGGTCGGCACGTTCGACTCGTAGGGGTCCGGGACGGCCTGGGTCTCCACCTCGGCGCCGGTGGCCTTCTCGAAGGCGTCGATGACCTGGCGGGGCGCGGTGACCGTGTTCTGCGCGGTCCACATGGTCAGCTTCACGCCGTCGAGCCGGGCGGTGGGATCGACGGCCGTCCGCTTCGTGTCCGAGTCCGCGCCGGAGGCCCCCGCCGTGGGATCGCTGCACGCGGTGGCGGCCAGGCCGAGGGCACATATGAGGGCCAGCGTCGGGAGAGCTCTTGTCTTCATCGCGTGCCTTTCGAGAACAGGTGGTTCAGGGCAGGGCAGGATGCGGAACAGCTGTGCTGGTGCGGGGAGTTCGGGTGGCGTGTTCGTGGACTGTGCGGAGGGCGGCCGGGGTTCAGGGCCTGGCGGGCGGTGGTCCCGCGCTCTCCCGCACCACCAGTTCGGGTACGGAGACCGGGTGCGGGGCGATCTGCGCGGACTCCTCGACGACCCCGTGCAGCAGGGCGAACGCGGCCCGGCCGAGGCCGATGAAGTCCAGTCGCACCGTCGTGAGGGACGGGGTCAGATAGGCCGAGTGCGGAGCGTCGTCGAAACCGGCGACGCTGACTTCCCCGGGCACGGACCGTCCGGCCTCGTGGAGCGCGCGCAGCACACCGAGCGCGAGGTCGTCGTTGCCGCAGAGGATCGCGGTGACCGCCGGGTCCCCGGCCAGTCGCAGGCCGGCGGCGTGACCACCCGCCGGGCCCCAACTCCCCTGTACCGAAGGGGGTTCGGGCGCACCGGCCTCCTTGAGCGCCTGCAACCAGCCGCTGGTACGGGCACTGGTCCGCCGGGTGCTCGACGGGATCGCGACGTAGTGCACGGTCTCGTGGCCGAGTGAGAGGAGGTGGCGGGTCGCCGCGTAGGCGGCCTCGCGGTCGTCGGTCCACACCCAGGGGCGGTCGCCGCCGGGCGGGGCCGCGGGCGTCTCCACCACTCCCACGACCGGCAGTTCGGCGGGCACGGCACCGAGGGCCGCGACCCCGGCCGGATCGTAGGCGATCACGATGAGACCGCCGCCCGCGTCCGCCGCCCGCTGCACCTCGGCGGCGACCGCGGTCTCGTCCGCCGATTCGAGGACACCGATGCCGACCGCGTACGACGCCGCCCGCGCCGCCTCCTCGATGCCCTGGAGGATCGAGGCGTAGCCGTAGTGCGTGGTGTTCGCGGTCAGTACGGTCACGGCCCGGCTGCGCCCGCTGGCCAGCGCGAGCGCGGTGGCGTTGCGCCGGAAGCCCAGCTCGTCGATGGCCGCCAGTACGCGTTCCCGCGTGGACGGCTTGACGCTGGGGTGGTCGTTGATCACCCGCGAGACCGTCTGGTACGAGACCCCGGCCGCGGTCGCGACGTCCCGGATGCTCGCCGGGCGCCTTGTGTGACCGGTCACATTCATGCCAGGATTGTGACCGGTCACACAGCGGGCGTCAAGAGAACGTAACGATGGATTCACGCGGGCGCGGTCGCGGGCGCCTTCGGCGGCGGGCGGATGGGCGAGGCTGGGGACAGCTCAGCAGGGCTCGGAACGGAACGGCTGGGAACGGCTCGGGAGGGGAAGCGACGTGGACTCGGGTGCGAACGACTTCGACGGAAGCGGTGCTACGGGCGGGGCGGCGGGGGGTTCGGCGGGCGGCAGGACAGGCGGGTCGACGGGGCCCGGCGGTGCGGGCACGAGCTTCACCTGGGGGCATCCGGCAGTCGAGAGCGTGTTCGCGACGGCCTCGGACGGGACGTTGCGGCTGGTGCGGCTCGGGCCTTCCGGTGACACCGTGGATCCCGAGACCGCGCTGCCGCTCGTCGAGTTGACCGCCTTCGGGCACGGCAGCGGCTGGTCCGGGCCGCGGTTCACGGGGACGGCGTTCGGGGCGCGGCTCGTGTACCGGGGGCACTGTGAGCATCACGGCCCGGGTGAGGGCGACTGGGCGCGGCTGACCGTCGAACTCCGCGACCCCGCCACCGGGTTGACCGCGTTCGTCGAGCTGTCCTCGCCCGCCGGGGTGGCCGTCCTGCGCTCCCGGGTGCGGCTGCGCAACGACGGGGCCGAGCCGCTCGTCGTGCAGTCCGTCAGCAGCCTTCTCCTCGGCGGGCTGCCCTCCCCCGACCTCCTGGACGTGCACCGGGCGCGCAACGACTGGCTCGCGGAGTGCCGTTGGTACGCCGAGCCGCTGCGGGCAACGGTCGCCGACATCAGCGTCGACGCCCATCAGCACGACAGCCGGGCGGCGCTCGCCCTCACCGGACGCGGGAGTTGGCCCAGCGACGGGCACCTGGCGATGGGGGCGCTCACAGAGCGGGGAGGCGGCCGAGACCGGGACGCGGTCCCCATGGAGGGGAGCGGCGGCCGGGGCCGGGCCTGGGTCTGGCAGGTGGAGTCGCCTGCCGGGTGGCGGTGGGACCTGGGGGAACGCGCGCGCGGCACGTATCTCGCGCTCAACGGGCCCACGGATGCGGAGCACCAGTGGCGGATGCGGCTCGCGCCGGGCGACACGTTCACGACCGTGGCGGCGGCGCTCGCGCTCGGGTCGGGGGGCGGCTCGGGGCTCGACGACGCGTGGGCGGCGCTGACCGCGTACCGCCGGGCCGTCCGGCGCCCCCATCCCGACCACGACACGCTTCCCGTAGTCTTCAACGACTACATGAACACCCTGATGGGCGACCCGACCACGGCGAAGCTGCTGCCGCTGATCGACGCGGCGGCGGACGCGGGCGCGGAGTACTTCTGCATCGACTCCGGCTGGTACGACGACACGGTGGACGGCGGCTGGTGGGACGGCGTCGGCGCATGGCTGCCGTCGGCACGTCGGTTCCCGCCGGGGGGCGTGGGCGGTGGGACGGCGCCGGAGGTCGGGGCCGTGTCCGGGGGAGGCGGCGGGGCGGGAACGGCGGCCGAGGCCGGAACCGGGCCCGGAACCGGAACCGAACTCGAGGCTGGCATCGGAACCGAAGCCTGGGCCGGAACCGAAGCCTGGGCCGGAACCGAGGCCTGGGCCGAAGCCGAAGCCGGCACCGAACCCGGGGCCGGAACGGAAGCCGAGGTCGATACCGAACGCGGGGCCGGAACGGAAGCCGAAGCCGGCGCCGGGCCCGAGGACGGATCCGACTCCGAGGCCGTAGCAGCCGCCCCCTCCGACGGCGGGATCCGGGCCGTGCTGGATCGGATTCGGGAGCGCGGCATGGTTCCCGGGCTCTGGCTGGAGCCCGAGGTCGTCGGCGTGCGCAGCGCGGTCGCGGCGGAGCTGCCGCCGGAAGCCTTCTTCCAGCGTGACGGGGTGCGGCTGGCCGAGCAGGGTCGTCACCAGCTCGACCTGCGCCACCCGGCGGCCCGTGCCCACCTCGACAAGACGGTGGACCGGATCGTCGGGGACTGGGGCGTGGGCTACCTCAAGCTCGACTACAACATCGTGATCGACCCCGGTACGACCGCCCCGGGCGACCTCTCCCCCGGCGCCGGCCTCCTGGGGCACGCCCATGCGTACCTGGACTGGCTCTCCGACGTCCTGGACCGCTACCCGCACCTCGTCGTCGAGAACTGCGCCTCCGGCGGTATGCGCATGGACGGCGCCACCCTGGCCGTGGCCCAGCTCCAGTCCACCAGCGACCAGCAGGACCCCCTCCGCTACCCCCCGATCGCCGCCGCCGCGCCCACGGCGGTCCCCCCGGAACAGGGCGCCGTCTGGGCCTACCCGCAGCCCGAGTACGAGGACGACCTGATCGCCTTCACCCTCGGCGGCGCCCTTCTCGGCCGTATCCACCTTTCGGGACACTTGGACCGCATGACGGATCGTCAACTCGCCCTCGTACGCGAGGCGGTGGGCACGTACAAGTCGATCCGCGGCAATCTGGCGCGGTCCGTGCCGTTCTGGCCCCTCGGCCTGCCGGGCTGGACGGACGAGTGGTCGGCCCTGGGGCTGCGGGCCCCGGACGGGCAGGGGCCGACGTACGTGTCGGTGTGGCGGCGGGGCGGCGCGTCCGAAGTGCGGCTCCCCATACGGCACTTGGCGGCCTCGGGCGTCCCCGTGCGCACGGAGATCCTGCACCCGTCCGCCGCGCGCGCGGACTCGGCGGCGTCCTGGGACCCCACCACCGGCGAACTGCGGGTGTCGGTGCCACGCTCCCCCGGTGTGCTGCTGATCCGTCTGACCCCGCAGGACGTGACCGAGGCCTAACACGATCCGAGCCGGCACCGCGTGGGGGCGGCACCGGCTCGGACTCGTACGTGGGCCGGCTACGGCTCACCGGCCGCCGCAGGTCAACTGCTGCTGACCGTCAGGTTGTTGGTGGTGAAGTCCAGGCCCCCGGAGGACGAGGTCACCTCGAAGCCGAACTGCACGTCACCGATGGTCTCGTTGCCCATCCAGCCCTTGGTGTCCTTGATCCACTTGAGGATGGGGAGGATCTGGACCGTGCCGGAGTTCGAGTCCGAGGTGCGCAGGAACGAGAAGACCTCGTTGGCGCCGTTGCTGCCCTTGTAGACGCTCCAGGTGTGACCGCCGAGCGTCACATTGCCCTGTGCGGTGCCGAGCGGACCGACGGCCCCGTTGTAGTTGACCCAGAGCATGATCTCGTAGTCGTAGTCCGTGTCCCAGATGTCGTACGAGGTGTTGTACGCGCCCGAGGACGGGACGGTGACGTTGTAGCTGCTGTTGAGCGAGCCGAGCGAGGTGATCGTCTTGTTGATCACCTTCTTGGAGTTGGGGTACGACTTGATGCCGCCGGTGTTGGGGTGGTTGGCCCAGACTCCCCAGTTCGTACCGGAGTTGGCCCAGATGCACTGGCTGCCGGCGCCGGAGCCCCAGATGTTGTTGTAGAGCGTGTAGCCGTTCAGGCTGGTGTTGCCCCACTGGTCGCAGGAGTTCCAGACGGCGGCCGAGGCGGGGGCGGAGGCGAGCCCGATCGTGGCGCCGAGCGCGAGCGCGGGGGCGAGCAGGGCCTTGCCGATCCGGCCCAGGGTGCGGGTGCGGGTGCGTGTTGCCATGGGTGTCGGTTCCTTCCATGGGTGGGGGGAAGTGCGGGGTGGGGAGCTACCGCGGCCTCGTGGGGAGGACGCGGTCTTCTCCGGCGCCGAGGCCGATCGCCGCGGACGTTCGCCCGACCGCTCGTCCGATCGTTCGTCCGACCGCTGCGAAGGGCCCGGCGCCGGGGGAAGTCATGGTGACGGCTTCAGTACGGCCACGCCGTACCGGCCGAGCGACAGCGATCCGGTGACGGTCGCCCCCGTCAGCAGGTCGCGATGGGTGTCGGGCACGTCGACGGTGACCTCCTCGCGGCCGTGGTTGAGCACGAACAGCACATCGCCTCTCCGTACCGCCTCGACCCCGCCGGGCAGTCCGTCCAGGACCGGCCGCACCCCGGCGTCGGCCGCGACCCGACTCAACAGGGCCCGCAGTTCGGCCGGTTCGGGCAGCGTGGAGACGTACCAGGCCCGCCCCTTCCGCAACACCGCCGGGAGGCCGTCGAGTTCGCCGCCCTTGTAGGGGACGACCTCGTCCGCGTCCGCCGTCTCGATCTCCTCGGACCACAGGGTCCCCCGGAAGACGCCCCGGGGGCCGTCGCACTCGACCTCCTCCCCCGCGTCCAGGGGCCACCACTCGTGCAGGGTGCGGATGCCGAAGAGGTCGCGGAGCCGGGCGTCCATGCCGCCGGGGCGTATCCGGTCGTCCTCGTCGGCGACGCCGGTCATGAAGCCGCTGACGAGGGTGCCGCCGCCCCGCACGCACGCGAGGAGGTTGTCGATAGCCGCGTCCGTGAGGAGGTAGAGCTGCGGTACGACGACGAGCCGGTGGGGGGAGAGATCGTGCTCGGGGTGCGCGAAGGCCGTGGTGAGGTTCGCCTCCCAGAGGGCGCGGTGCCAGGACCGTACGACCTCGGGAAGATCGACCTCGGACGACAGTCGGCCGTCCTGGGCGCTGGCCCACCAGGAGTTCCAGTCGAACAGCACCGCGATGTCGGCTTCGATGTGACGACCCGCCAGTTCATGGCCGAGGGCGGCCAGTTCCCGGCCGAGCCGCCTCACCTCCTGGTAGGTGCGACCGTGCTCGCCCGCGTGACCGACCATGCCGGAGTGGAACTTCTCCGCGCCCTGCCGGGACTGCCGCCACTGGAAGTAGCAGACGGCGTCCGCGCCCCGGGCGACGGCCTGGAAGGACCACAGCCGGTTGAGCCCCCGGGGTTTGGGGTGGTTGACGCCACGCCAGTTGACCGGTCCGGCGGCCTGCTCCATCAGCATCCACGGGCCGCCGCCCGCCTGGGAGCGGGTCATGTCCTGGACCAGGGCGCCGTGCTGCGCGCCGAGCGGGTCACGCGGGTCCGGGTAGAGGTCGACCGAGACGACGTCCTCCTGCTCGGCCCACCGCCACGCGTCCTGGCCCACCCACATCGGCATGAAGTTGGTGGTCACCGGCACGTGCGGGGTGTGCCGGCGGACGATGTCGCGCTCCATGACGTAGCACTCCAGGAGCATGTCGCTCGTGAAGCGTTTGAAGTCGAGCACATGGCTCGGGTTCTTCAGGTAGTGGGCGCGGCGCGGCGGGAGGATCTCGTGCCAGCCGTCGTAGCCCTGGCTCCAGAAGGCCGTGCCCCAGGCCTCGTTGAGCGTGTCGAGGGTCCCGTACTTCCGCTGGAGCCACGCCCGGAAGGTCCGCGCCGCCTCGTCGCCCCAGTCGTAGGTGCAGTACTCGTTGTTGATGTGCCACATCGTGAGGGCCGGGTGGTCGCCGTAGCGGGCGGCGAGGTCCTCGGTGATGGCGGCGGCGTACCGGCGATAGGTCTCGCTGGAGTGCGAGAAGTGCTGGCGGGAGCCCCACCACTCGATCTGGCCGTTCTCGTCGCGCGGCAGGGTCTCGGGGTGGAGGCGCCCCATCCACGGCGGTGGGGAGGAGGTGGGCGTGGCGAGGACGACCCCGATGCCGTGCTCGTGCATGAGGTCCATCAGCCGGTCCAGCCAGCCGAACTCCCGTGCTCCGGGCCGGGGTTCGAGCTTCGCCCAGGAGAAGACCCCGAGGGTGACGGTGTTGACGCCGGCCTCCTTCATGAGGCGTACGTCCTCGTGCCACACCTCCTCGGGCCACTGTTCGGGGTTGTAGTCGCCGCCGAAGAGGATCCGGCCACGGGTGGCGTCGGCCAGGCTCGGCCGGGCGGGACCGGCCATCAGACCGGGTCCCCGTACTGGATGCCGCGCCCGTTCGTCGCCAGGTAGACGCGGCCGTACACGCGCGGGTCACCCACGATGACCTCGCCGGTCCAGCCCCACTGGTGGGCGTCGTCGTTGATACGGGTCCAGGTCTTCGCGCCGTCGTCGGAGCGGTGGACGGCGGTGATGGACTCGGTCGAGCCGACCTGGTAGATCGCCGGGTAGTCGGCGCCGTCGGCGGCCTTGCCGAAGCCGAGGGTGTACGAGGCCCAGCAGCTGTCGATCTTCGAGAAGTCGGCCCCGCCGTCGGTGGACCGGTACAGCCCGTTCGTCTTCGCGCTCAGCCACAGGTCCCCGGTGCGGCCGGGCGCCGCGACCAGCTTGAACTGGCTGTCGCCCTTGGGCAGTCCGGTCGCCCGGGCCGTGAAGGTGACACCGCTGTCCGTGCTGGCGTACAGCGTTCCCGTGTCGGTGTCGTAGGCGTAGAAGCGCGTGGCGTCGGCCGGGTCGGCGACCGGTGTGGCGCCCTTCGGGAAGGAGGGGATCTCGGTCCAGGTCGCCCCGTTGTCGGCGGAGCGGTGGGCCGCGTACTTCGTGCCGTCCCAGTGCACGAAGGACCACAGCAGCACGCTGCCGTCGGCGTTGGTGGCGATCGGCCCGGGTGCGTCCTTGGCGATGGCGGGCTGGGCCGCGAAGGGCGCCCAGGTACGGCCCCCGTCGTGGGAGGAGGCCCCGTTTCCGTGGTCGCCCCAGCCGGTGCGGACCACGTACGACGGCTTCGTCGAGGCCTGTGCCAGCCCCGTCGCCGATCCGAACACGGGGTTCGACGCCATGCCGCGCCACGGGGACGCCGTGAGGCGTTCGTGGTACATCGTGCCGATGTCACCGGAGCCGCTCAGCAGATGCGCCTGCCCGGTCGGAGGCGAGATCAGCTGGCGCACGGACGTCTCCTCCAGCCCCCGGACCTGCGGCGCCCAGCGCTTCAGGTCGCGGGTGCCGTAGAGGGTCGCGCCGGTGCCGTAGACGAGGTGCTCGGAGTCGAACGGGTCGAGGGCGAGCGCCTGGATCCACCAGCCGAACTTGGGCTTGTCGGCTCCCCACTTGAGGTACGGGGTCTCGGACACGTCGAGGACGGCGGAGTCCTTGAGGGAGGTCCAGGTCCGGCCGCCGTCGGTGGACCGGAAGAGGGTGTCGATCTCGGCCCAGCGGTTGTTGGTGGAGACGACCACCGTGCCCGGGCGGCGGGCGTCGACGGCGACGCCGCCGTAGCCGAAGCTGTCGGCGCCGCCGTCGGTCGTGGTGCCGCCGGGCTTCACCGGGGTCACCACGGTCCACCTGCCCGTGGTGGTGCGGAGCTTGTGCACACTGCCGTCGGACTGGCCGTTGGGGCCGGGGGCGTCGGCGTACGTCACGTACAGCTCGCGGGTGTGCCGGTCGTACGCGGCGCGGATCGGGACCTTGGCGGAAGTGCCGGTCGGCTGGCCGGGGACGGCCTCCCAGGTGGTGCCGTCGGTCGTGCGGTACAGGTTCCTGGTGGCGGAGGTGCCGTCGCCGTCGCCCCAGCCGGCGTAGAGGGTGCGGCCCGCGGCGACGAGGAGGGTGACGCCCTGCCCGGTGCCGCTCGGCGTCGCCGGGAAGCCGGTCGCCGCCGCCCAGGTGGCGCCCCGGTCCGTCGACCTGAGCAGGCCGTCGTGTCGGGTGCCCAGCCACAGGGTGTCGCTGTCGCGCGGGTCGACGAGGAGACGCTCGCCGGCGCCCCGGCCGTCCTCGTTGGCGCCGAGCTTCACGGTGAGGTCGCTGCGGGTCCAGGTGGCGCCGCGGTCGTCGGAACGGAGGATCGCGCCGTTCCCGGCCCAGGGCTGGGCGTAGGTGCCGAGGGCGAGGTAGACGCGGTTCGGGTGGGCGGGGTCGAGGGCGATGGCCTCCACGCCGAGGAGGTTCCAGTCGTCCCAGCCGAGGTGGTCGGTCAGGGGGGTCCAGCGGGCCTTGCGGTCGTCCCAGCGGTAGGCGCCGCCGATGTCTGTGCGGGCGTAGGCGAGACCGGGTCTCGCCGGGTGGAAGAGGATGCCCGTGACGAATCCGGTGCCGCCGATCACCGCGTTGCGCCAACGGTACGTGGGGGTGCGGGTGGTGGGGCTGGCATCGGCTGCGGTGGCCTCGGTGGCGTGGGCCGGGGCGCCGAGTGCGGGGAGGGCGGTGAGGGCTGCGGTGGCCGTGGTCGCGGTGAGTACGGTGCGGCGGCTTGGGTGGGGGGTGCGCATGACATACCTCGTTCGTACGGGGAGGGGAGGGTGAGCGCCTTGTAGCTCGGGGGTACGGGTGCGACGGCGACTGCGGGCCCGGTGGGGCGTCTCGCGCAGTTCCCCGCGCCCCTCAAGGGCCTACGGCCCTTCGGGGACGGCCCTGGGCGAAGGGCCTCGGGACGGACGACCTTGGGTTGGGCGGCCTGGGGGTGGACGGCCTGGGGACGGATACGGAGAACCGCGGGACGGACGACCTCGGACGGACGACCTTCGAGCAGACAGCCTCGGGACAACCGACCTTCCGGCAACCGACCTTCGGACGGACGGCCTTGGGACGGAGAACCTTGGGCCAGTTGGCCTTCGGCGGACGGTCTTGAAGGCCTGCGGCCCGTAATGCCTGCGGCCCTCAATGCCTACGGCCGCTAATACCTGCGGCCCTTGATACCTGCGGCCGGCTCTCGGGGTGAAAAAGCACGGGGCGCAGCCCCTGCTTTTTCAGGGGCGCGGGGAACTGCGCTAGAAGCCCCACGCACCCGCAGCCGCCCACGCACCGAACCCCCCGACCCCATAGGCGCCCCGGTCACCCCTTGACCGCTCCGGTCAGCATCCCCTTCTTGAAGTGCTTCTGGACAAAGGGAGAGAGCACGGCCACCGGCAGCAGGGCCATGACCATGACCGCCATCTGGATGGCCAGCCCCGACAGCTGACCGGTCTTGATGGCCTGGCTCAGCCCGACCGGCGCCTCCTGCTTCTGCACGAGCTGGATCATCACGTTCTGCAACGGCATCATCTCCTGCTCGTTCAGATAGATCGACGCGTTGAACCAGGCACTCCAGTACCCGACGGCGTAGAACAGCGTGATCACCGCGAGAACGGCCCGCGACAGCGGCATGACGATCTGCCAGAGGATCCGGAAGTCCCCGGCGCCGTCGATGCGCGCGCTGTCGATAAGTTCCTGCGAGATCCCCATGAAGAACCCGCGCAGCACCAGGATGTTGAAGATGCTCACCGCGCTCGGGAGGATCAGCGCGAGATAGGTGTCCATCAGGCCGAGGGACTGCACCAGCAGGTACGTCGGGATGAGGCCCGCGCTGAAGAACATGGTCGCCAGCAGCGTCATCAGGATCCAGCTGTGGGCGAAGGATCCGGTGCGGGACAGCCCGTAGGCGCACAGGACGGACACCGTCATCGAGAACAGTGTGCCGACCAGCGTGATGACGATGCTGATGACCGCGGCGCGGGTGACCTGGCCGCCGCTGAGGAGTTCCTGGTAGGCCACGAAGGTGATGCCCTTGGGCACGATCACCAGGCCACCCGCCTCGTCGATGGTCTTGCGCGACGACAGGCTGGTGACGATCACGATCCACAGCGGGAAGAGGACCGCCAGGCAGGCGAACGACAGGGCGATGCTCTTGCCCGCCAGGCCGGCTCTCGAGGGCTCCTCCTCCCACGACGGCCGGGGCGGAGCCTGCCACCAGCGGGGGGCCTTCTCCTGATGGGCCGGCTCGGTGTCCTGGCGCGGCTCCCACATGACGGAGGTCATTTCTTGTACACCCCCTGCTCGCCCATGAGATGAGCGATCTTGTTCGCGGCGAGGACCAGGCCGATGCTGACCACGCCCTTGACGAGACCCGCCGCGGCCGCGTAGCCGAAGTCCTGGTTGCGCACACCGTTCCACCACACGAAGGTGTCGAGGACCTCGCCCGCGCCCGGCCCGACACCGTCGCGTTGCAACAGGATCTGTTCGAACCCGACGGTCAGGGCGTCGCCGACGCGCAGCACGAGGAGGAGGGCGATCACCGGACGCAGGGCGGGGAGGGTGACGTGCCACATGCGGCGCCAGCGCCCGGCGCCGTCCATCGCCGCGGCCTCGTAATGGTCCGTGGGTACCGAGGCCAGCGCGGCGAGGAAGACGATGATCCCCCACCCGGCGTCCTTCCACACGCTCTGCGCGGTGATCAGGAAGGCGAAGGTGTCCGGGTTGGTCATGATGTCGAGGCCGTCGTACCCGTTCTGCCTGAGCAGTTGGGAGAGCATCCCCGCGCCGCCGAACATCTGCTGGAAGACGGCGACGACCAGCACCCAGGAGAAGAAGTGCGGCAGGTAGAGCACGGCCTGCGCGACGGCCCGCACCCTCGGCCGGACCACGCTGTTGATGAGCAGCGCGAGCAGGATCGGGACCGGGAAGAACAGCACCAGTTGGACCACGAACAGCACCAGCGTGTTCTCGACGGCGTTCCAGAACGCCGAGTCCTCGAAGATCCGCTGGAAGTTGTCCAGGCCCACGAAGGGGCTGTTCAGCATGGCGACGATGCCGTTGTCGCTGATGTAGGGGTCGTAGTCCTGGAAGGCCACGACGTTGCCGAGGATCGGCAGGTAGTTGAAGACGAGTACCAGCACGACGGCCGGCAGCGTCATCAGGAGCAGGACGCGGTCGCGGCGGAACCTGAGCCTGAGGCTCAGCTTCTCCGACGGGGGTTTCCCCGAGGACCTGGTGGCGCCGTCCGAGGTGACGGGGGACCTCTCCGGCGTGGCGGCCTCGGCTCTGCTCCGGGGCACCGTGCTGTGGGACACAGCCGCTCTCCTTGCCTCAGAGCCCGGTCAGCTCGCCGCCGAGCCGTTCTCGTCGAGGAGCTTCTTGTACCAGTCGCGCAGCTTGTCGCCGCCCTTGCTCTTCCAGTCGGAGACGGCCTGCTGCATGTCGCTGATCTTCTTGCGCCCGCGGATGATGTCGTCCTCGAGCTGCTCGAAGTCGTTGACGAGGTTGGTGTAACGGGAGGGCTCGGTGATCTGCAGGCCCCAGAAGGAGGTCTTCTTGGTGCGGGCGCCCATCCGCTGCTCCCACTCGACCATGGCCTTGGTGTAGTCCGGCAGGTCGGGGTGGGCGGTGGTCGGGGCGGGGCTCGCCACCATGACGTAGGCGTTGAGGACCTCGTTGTTGCCCCGGTCGTTCTTGACCGGGATGCCGTCCTTGATGGTGTAGTGCGTGCCCTCGACCCCGTAGTTGGTCATCATCCACTCCTTGGTGCCGTAGGGCGCCGCGGTGACGTTGGCGACCGCCAGGGCGTCGCGGATGACGGACTCGGAGGCTTTCTTGCTGATGAAGGCGAAGATGCCGGCCGGGTTGGCGGCGTACAGCGTCGGGTCACCGCCGTCGTGGCCCCAGATGTCCATGCCCCAGATCTTGAAGTCGGGGTTCTGGGTGGCCTGGGAGGCCTGCTGGCCGTACCAGTGGACGATGTTGTTCTCCCAGATCAGGAACTCACCGGCGGCGAACTTGGGGGCGGGGTCGCTCGCCTGGCTCTTGCCCAGCTTGAAGTCGGGGTGGACGACTTCGGCGGCGAACAGTTTGCGCGTCCACTCGATGGCTTCCAGGTACTCCTGGGTCTCGATGCGGTTGATCAGCTTGCCGTCGACCAGGTTCCACCAGAGCGGCTTCTCGCCTCCCGGGAGTACGCCGAAGTTGTTCATGGCGGTCCACTTCATGTCACCGCACGCCCACCGCTTGGCCCGGGCGTTGGTGATGTCCTTGCACAGGGCCAGGAAGTCGTCCGAGGAGGTCGGGACCTCGTAGCCCTCCTCGTCGAAGATGTCCTGACGGTAGAGGGGAATGATGTTCTGCACGGACGAGGCCGGCATGGGCAGGCCCATCAACTTGCCGCCGAAGATGGAACGTTGCCAGGCGCCGCTGGGGATCGCCGCGAGGTTCGGGTACTCCTTGACCTTGTCCCCGGACAGGTACGGGCCGAGGTCCGCGAACTTGCCGACGATGGCGCTGGGTATCTTGCCCATCATGTTCCAGCCGGGGACGACGACCACGTCCGGGACGTCGCTGGAGGCGAGGACCGCGCCGAGCTTCTGGTCGTAGGTGTTGCCGTCCTGGTTGCGCCACCGGACGTCGACGCCGATCAGGTCGTTCATCGCCGTGTAGTAGGCGTTGTCGCCCTTCGGCGGCGAGCCCCAGAACGGCGACATGATGGTGAGCTCGCCACCCTTGCCGAGCTTCTTCGCGACCGAGGTCTTGAGGGCGGAGCCGTCGAGCTTGGTGGTGAAGCCCATCGACGAACCGTTTTTGGACGGCAGGTCCGGCTTCACCACGTCGCTGGCCACGTACGTCGGAATGATCTTCTTGGCGTCCTTGCCCGACGTGGTGCCCTCACGCGAGCCGCTGTCCGAGCCGCCGCAGGCGGACAGCAGCGGCACGCCCCCCGCCACTGCGGCGGTGACGACCGCCGTGGAGGCGAGGAAGCTTCTCCGGCTGGGCGCGGCGGAGGTGGCGGAGTTCGGCGTCATTGCGTCAACCCTTCATGGCGCACACCAGGACACCCGGCGGTGGCCGTCGGCTGCGGTGTCTGAGTGGATCTGGCTGTGCTGAAGCGGGTGAACCCTCGAGCGGCGGAGGGAGGTGAGCACGCGAAGCGTTTCCCTCCACAGTCGAAGCGCTTCGATGTTGCTGCGAGGTTAAGTGAACGACCGGGGGTGCACAAGGGTCGATTCCTAGATTCCTCAGCGGTGTGGACGACCGGAACAGCGCCCTCCGACCTTCGGTATCCCGGCCTGTATGACGGTGAGGAAACGGATCTGTTGCGCCTTGGTCTCTTGACACCCACCCCACGGTCGAATGAGCATCGAAGCGCTTCGAAAGCGCCTCGCCGCTCCACCGCAAAGGGATCCCCAACGTGACCGCACAGACGACGCCCACGCCGCCTTTCCGCGATCCGCAGCTGCCGCTCGCGAAGCGCATCGACGATCTGCTCCAGCGGCTCACCCTGGACGAGAGGATCGCGTTCCTGCACCAGTTCGCCCCCGCCGTCGACCGACTCGGGGTGGCTGCCTTCCGTACCGGCCAGGAGGCCCTGCACGGCGTGGCCTGGATGGGCCCCGCGACGGTGTTCCCCCAGGCGGTGGGTCTCGGCGCGACCTGGAACGACGACCTCGTGCACCGCGTCGGCGAGGCCGTGTCCACCGAGGTCCGCGCGATGCGGGCCCGCGACGACCGCGTCGGCCTCAACGTCTGGTCCCCCACGGTCAACCTGCTGCGCCACCCGCTGTGGGGCCGCAACGAGGAGGGGTACTCCGAGGACCCGAAGCTGACCTCGGCGATCGCCACCGCCTACACCCGCGGCCTGCGCGGCGACCACCCCACGTACTGGCGCACGGCCCCCGTGCTCAAGCACTGGCTGGCGCACAACAACGAGACCGACCGCTCCACCACCTCCTCCTCGGTCCGCCCGCGCGTCCTGCACGAGTACGACCTGCGCGCCTTCCGCGAGACCGTCGAGGCGGGCGCCGTCGTCGGCGTCATGCCCGCGTACAACCTGGTCAACGGCCGCCCCAACCACGTCTCGCCCTACCTGGCCGAGCAGTTGCGCCGCTGGACCGAGGAGCCCCTGCTGGTCTGCTCGGACGCGGGCGCGCCGTCGAACCTCGTCGACTCCGAGCACTACTTCGCCACCCACGAGGAGGCGACGGCCGCCTCGCTGCGCGCCGGGGTCGACAGCTTCACCGACCACGGCACGGAGAGCTCGACGATGACCGGCCGCATCAAGGGCGCCCTGGACAAGGGCCTGTTGACCGAGGACGACATCGACGAGGCGGTACGCCGCCAGCTCTCGGTCCGCTTCCGTCTCGGCGAGTTCGACGCCGACACCGACCCGTACGCAGGCCTCACGGACTTCGACACCCCGGCCCACCGGGCCCTCGCCCTGGAGGCGGCCGAGCAGGCGGTCGTGCTGCTGAAGAACGAGGGCGACCTGCTGCCGCTCGCGGCCGACACCCGGATCGCCGTCGTCGGGCTGCTCGCCGACGAGTGCAAACTCGACTGGTACAGCGGCACCCTCCTCCACCGCTCCACTCCGCTCGAAGGCCTGTACGACCGCTTCGGCGCCGAGCGCGTGACGTTCGCGGAGGGCGTGGACCGCGTACGCCTGAGGGCGCTGTCCACCGGCGCGTTCGTCTCCGTGCCCGAGGCCGCCGAGGCCGACGACGAGGTACGGGGCGCGGAGGGCGCGCTCGACCCGGCGCTCCTGGCCGGCCGCACCGACCTGCCACCGCTCACCACGGACGCGGACGGCACCGAACTGGCCCTCGTCGACTGGGGCGGGGGCGTCCTCACCTTCCGCGCCCCCGACGGCCGTTACCTCTCGGTCGCCGAGGACGGGTACCTGCGCGCGTCGGTGGATCAGCCGGGCGGCTGGATCGTCCAGGAGACGTTCAGCCTGGAGCCCTCCGGATCCCACGGGAACGGTCACCTCCTCAAGCACACAGGGACAGGCCGGTACGTCGCTGTCGGCGCCGACGGCGTGAAGGTTGCCGACGAAAACCCGGAAATCTTCGAGCTCATGGTGGTCCAGCCCGGTGAGGAGGCCGTCACCAGGGTCGCCGCCGAGGCCGACGTGGTCCTCGTCGTCGCGGGCAACGACCCGCACATCAACGGCCGCGAGACCGAGGACCGCACCGGCCTCGCGCTCCCCGCCCACCAGGAGCGCCTGCTGCGCGCCGCCCGCGCCGCCAACCCGAACACCGCGCTGGTCCTGGTCTCGGCCTACCCGTACGCGGTCGACCCCGCCGACCTGCCCGCCGTCCTGTGGACCGCGCACGGCGGCCAGGCCGCGGGCACCGCCCTGGCCCGCGTCCTCGCCGGCGACGTCTCCCCCGCCGGCCGCCTCCCGCAGACCTGGTACGCCGCCGACGCGGACCTCCCCGACCTCCTCGACTACGACGTGATCGGCGGCCGTCAGACGTACCTCTACTTCGAGGGCACCCCGCTCTTCCCGTTCGGCCACGGCCTGTCGTACACGGAGTTCGCGTACGGAAACCTGGTCGCCCACACGGGTGATGACGCCCTGACGGTCTCCTTCACCGTCACCAACACGGGGGCGGTGACCGCCGACGAGGTCGCCCAGCTGTACGTCCGCGCCGTGGACCCGTCGGTCCCGCGCCCCCGCCGCGAGCTGGTCGGCCACCGCCGGGTCGCTCTCGCCCCCGGCGCCTCGACGGAACTGACCTTCCGACTCCCGCTGTCCGCCCTGGAGTTCTGGGACGTGGCCCACGGCACCTGGCACCTGGAGCCCGGCGCGTACGAACTCCTCGCCGGCGCGTCGAGCGAGGACATCCGTCTCCGTACGACCGTCACCGTCGAGGGCGAAGCCGTGGCTCCGCGCCCGGTCGTCACGCACGGCCTGGACGCGGCGGACTTCGACGAACAGCGCGGCACGGAGATCGTCGACCGCACCAAGGTGTCGGGCGACGCCGTGACGCCGACGGACGGCGGCTCCGGTGAACTGATCTTCCAGAGCTGCGACTTCGGCGCGGGGGTCACGTCCGTCGAGGTGGAGGTGTCCGGGTCGGGCACCGTCGAGTTCTCCCTGGTCGGCGGCCCGGTCCTCGCGACACTGACGCCGGAGCGCCCCACCGGCGACCCGTATGCCTACACCACGCTGCGCACCGACGTGACGGCCGCCGGTGTGCACGACGTCCACCTGAGGCTGCGCGGCCCACTGCGGCTGGCGCACGTCGGCTTCTCCGGTTGAGGGTCCGGAAGCAGGCCGACGCACAGAAGGGGCCCGGCACCGGAAGGCATCGGTGCCGGGCCCCTTCATCCCGGGATCTGCCCCCAGGCTACCTGAAAACGGTTATCAGAAGCTAGGGGTGGGACGGGACGGTCTCACTGGGGCGTCAGAGCTGGATCCCCGTCAGGACCATGACCCGCTCGTAGGTGTAGTCGTCCATCGCGAACCTCACGCCCTCGCGCCCCACTCCGGACTGCTTCACGCCGCCGTAGGGCATCTGGTCGGCGCGGTAGGAGGGCACGTCGCCGATGATCACGCCGCCGACCTCCAGCGCGCGGTGGGCGCGGAAGGCGGTCTGCAGGTCATGGGTGAAGACGCCCGCCTGGAGGCCGTACTTGGAGTCGTTGACGGCGGCGAAGGCCTCGGCCTCCCCGTCCACCTTCCGTACGGTGAGGACGGGCCCGAAGACCTCCTCGCAGGAGAGGGTCACGTCGGTGGGTACGTCGGCCAGGACGGTCGGCGCGTACGTGGCGCCGTCCCGCTTGCCGCCGGTGAGGAGGGTGGCCCCGGCGTCGACCGCCTCCTGGACCCACGTCTCGACCCTCTTGGCGGCGTTCTCGTCGACCAGCGGCCCGACGTCGGTGGCGCCGTCGGACGGGTCACCGGTCACCTGGGCCTCGACCGCGGCGACGATGCGCGGCAGCAGCCGGTCGTACACGGACGCGTCCGCGATCACCCGCTGCACGGAGATGCAGGACTGGCCGCCCTGGTAGTTCGAGAAGGTCGCGATACGCGTCGCGGCCCAGTCGAGGTCCGCGTCGGAGGCGTAGTCGGCGAGGACGACGGCCGCGCCGTTGCCACCGAGCTCCAGCGTGCAGTGCTTGCGCGGCACCGAGTCCATGATCGCGTAGCCGACCTTCTCGGAGCCGGTGAACGAGATCACGGGGAGCCGCTCGTCCTGGACGAGGGCGGGCATGCGGTCGTTGGCAACGGGGAGGATGCTCCAGGAGCCGGCCGGAAGGACGGTCCCGGCTCCCGTACCGGTGGCACCGGCCGCGCCCTCCGCGTGGGCCTCGGCCTCGGCGAGCAGTTCTCCGATGATCAGACCGGAGAGAGGGGTGGCCGGGGCGGGCTTCAGGATGATCGGCACACCGGCGGCGATCGCCGGGGCGATCTTGTGGGCGCAGAGGTTCAGCGGGAAGTTGAAGGGCGCGATGCCGAGGACGGCGCCCTTGGGGAAGCGGCGCGTGAGGGCCAGTCGCCCCTGACCGCCGAGGTCGGTGTCGAGCCGCTGCGCCTCGCCGCCGTTGAACCGGCGGGCCTCCTCGGCCGCGAACCGGAACACCGAGACGGCCCGGCCGACCTCGCCGCGCGCCCACTTGATCGGCTTGCCGTTCTCGGCGGAGATCAGTTGCGCGATCTCCTCGGTCCGCTCGACCAGACGCCTGCTGACCCGGTCCAGGACCGCGGCCCGCACATGGGCCGGCGTCGCCGCGAGCTCGTCCCGTACGGCGTACGCGGCGGCCACGGCCTCCTCGACCTGCTCGTCCGTCGGCACACTCACCCTGCCGACCGACCGGCCGTTCCAAGGCGACGTCACATCGAACGTGCTCTCACCGGTGGCCTGACGGCCGGCGAGCCAGAAGGCGTGAGTGGCGGTCATAGTCGTTCCCGGCCCTTCGATATTCGATAAATGACACTTCGACGTCCGCTCCACGGTAGGGCCGCGACGACGAGGGGTCGCTTGTCCGGCACGTATGAGTACGGCCGGGGGTTGCGCCAGATTGGACGAGTACGGGACCGAGACCCAGCCGGCATCGCCCCGTGGGCTCAATCGGCCCGTGGGCTCAGGCGAGGGCCGCCACCAGCAGAGTGAAGGCGCCGACGATGACGGCCACGCGGGCGTAGTGGAAGCGGTCCCAGCGGTTCATCTGCGCCTTCCAGTCCTCGGGGCGGTTCTCGGGCGTCCATGTCCTGCCCCGATTGTTGATCGGGACGAGCAGCAGCAGCGACATGATCACGCTGACGATCAGCAGCCCGGCTGCGGTGACCACGAGGCCCGTGCCGTCGTCCTGCCGTCCGGCGACGGCCCAGACCCCGACGAGGACGAGTGAGGCGATGTACCAGACCGGCATCACCGCGCCCAGCATCCGCCCCCCGTGGGCACGGCCGAGCACCGCGCTGTCGTCGGGGAGCGCGTTGAGGATCGGGTTGATGACGAAGGCGACCGAGAACTCCACCCCCACCATCAGTCCGATGACGACGGTGGTGACCACCTCAAGTGCGTCGAGCATGATGAGCCCTCCAGGAATCTAGCGGCGCTAGCTGATGTGGCAACGCTAGTACTACTGCCGCTCGATTGTCTAGCAGTGCTAGAATCACGTCATGTCGGTACAGGAACGCAAGGAGCGCGAGCGGGCGGGCCGCGAGCGCCTCATCGTGGCCACGGCCCGCGAACTCGCCGAGCAGCAGGGCTGGGACGCGGTCACCACCCGCCGGCTCGCCGAGCGCATCGAATACAGCCAGCCCGTCCTCTACAGCCACTTCCGCGGCAAGCGCGAGATCATCGGGGCCGTCGCGCTGGAGGGGGCCGCCGAAATGGCCACGGCGCTGCGGGCCGCGACCTCAGCCGTCGCCTCCGCCGCGCCCTCCGCTGCGGACGGCCCCCGCACCCGGGTCACCGCCCTGGCCCGCGCCTACCTCGACTTCGCCGAGCGCAACCCGGCGGTCTACGACGCCATGTTCCGGCTCGACGGCGGCCTGGCGTTCGCGCAGGAGGACACCCCCGAGCCGCTGAAGGACGCCTTCGCCGCCCTGCTGGAGAACCTCAGCGAGGTCGCCGGGGAGGGGGTCCACCCGGCACTGTTCACCGAGATGTTCTGGGCGGCCCTGCACGGCCTGGCCACCCTCACCCGGGCGCGGCGCCTCCCGCCGGAGGACACCGAACGCAGGGTGGAGCTGCTGGTGGACCGACTCCCCATGCTCTGACCCAGCACCCCAGCACGCCAGCAGGCACACGGCCACACCTCGCGGGCGGGCGCGGTCTACTCCCCTGCCGCGGCCGTCGCCTTCAGGGCCAGCCACAGCTCCATCCGGACGTCCGGGTCGTCCAGCGAGCGGCCGAGGATCTCCTCCACCCGGCGCATCCGGTAGCGCAGCGTGTGCCGGTGCACCCCCAGGTCCGCGGCAGCCGCGTCCCACTGGCCGTGGCGCGACAACCACGCCCGCAGCGAGGCGACCAGATCCCCCCGCCCCGTCGCGTCGTGCTCCCGCAGCGGACGGAGCAGGCTGTCGGCGAAGGCCCGCACGGCGTCGTCCCCGAGCAGCGGCAGCACGGACCCCGCCGCCAGCTCCTCGTGCTCGACCAGACAACGCCCCCGGCGCCGAGCCACGGACAGCGCCTGCTCGGCCTGCTTGTACGCCGCGGCGGCCGCTATCGGCCCCGCCGGTGCGGACAGCCCGACGACGAGCTCCTCCTCCTCGACCGAGCCCACGACGGAGGCGGACGCGGACGCGGACCCGCCGGCGGACACCGGGTCCCGCCCCGCCGCCCGAGCCGTCTCCAAGGCCACCGCGAACTCCCCGCACGCGGCGACCGCCGCGCCCCCGTCCACGGCGAGCACGACGAGGCGCTCCCCGTCGGGCACCACGAGCACCGCCTCCCCGGCGCGCGCCGCGGCCGCCTCCACCACCTCGACGAGCTGTCCGAGCAGTTCCCCACCCGAGTCACCACCGGCGGCCCCGCCCGCAGCGGCCCGTACGACGTCGGCGGCCACGCCCGCAGCCGCACCTCCCGCCCCGGAAGCACGGGCCCCTTCCCTGCTTCCGCCGGCGACTGCGGTCCGAGCCCCTTCCCCGGCCACCCCCTCCACGGCCGCCGCCGTACTCACCGCACCCACTGCACCCTCCACCCGCGCCCGCGCGGCCGAAGCCGACGCCGCCTCCGCGAGGATCAGCCGGAACGGGGCGTCCAGGAGGTCCCCGTACAGATCCCCGGCGACGGCGCGCGCGTGGTCGCACTCCCCGGCCAGCAGCATGCGCAGCACCGCCGCGCCGATCCGCTGCTCGGCGGCGTGCAACGAGCCCGACCGTTCCGTCGTGAGGGTGAGGAGGGCGATCGCGGAGTGGACGGCGTACCGCTCGGCCGTACCGAGCGCCGCCGCCGTGCCGACGGCGAGGGCGGCGCGGGCCCGGCGGCCGGTGCCGAGGGAGTGCAGTTCGACGCGGTCCTCGCCGCCGACGACCGCGCTGGCCGGAGCGGGGCGGTCGCGCAGCCGTTCGACATCGGCGACGAGCCGCCCGGCCCGTCGCTCCGCCCACTCGGGCGCCACCGCGACGACCGCGCCGGAGGCGTCGTACAGGGCCGCCCACCCGTCGACCTGCCCGGCGAGCGCACCCAGCAGCCCCTCGGGCCCGGCGGTCAACGCCTGCCTGGTGAGTTCCCGTTGCGCGGCGAAGCCCGCCGTCACCGCCCGGTACTGCTCGGCGGAGATCGCGGCCGACACCGCCTTGCTGATGGCGAGGAAGGGCGTACGCCGGGGCACTTCCAACAGGGGCAGCCCCTCCCCCTCGGCCGCGTCGACGAGCGCCTCGGGGATGTCTTCGTAATGCACCCCGACGGCGAACCCGAGGCCGACGACCCCGGCCCCCACCAGCCTGCGTACATAGCGCCGCATCGCCTCCGGATCCTCCGCGTCCAGCTTCAACGCGGTGATCAGCAGCAGCTCCCCGCCCTCCATGTAGGGCACGGGGTCGGCGAGCTCACTGGCGTGCGCCCAGCGCACCGGCACGTCGAGGCGGTCCTCGCCCGCCCGCACGGTCAGCTTGAGCGCGGAGTGGTGGATGAGCGAGGCGAGCGTCGGGGGCATGGGACCTTCAGGTCGACGACGGGGGAGGGGGCGGGGCTAGGGACAGGCAGACACCTCTTGGCCGCCGCGTATGAACGGCCTGTCCCGATTCTGCCTCACCGTACGATCACAAGTCCCACGCACCGCACACCGAATGGCTCAAATCGAACGCCGCTCCGACGCCCCTGACGTGCCCCGCTCAGCCCCGCAGGTCCACCAGCAACGGAGGCGCGTGCTCGCCCCGCACGTTCGTCAGCGACAGCACCGCGTGCCCCGGCGGCACCCCGTGCGCCAGTTCGGACGCGGACCACCGCTCCCGCTCCACCTGCCGTACGGTCACGGCCCGCGCGGTGGGAGCGTGGCCGGTCATGACCCGGCGCAGCGCGTGCCAGGCCTTGCCCGCCGGGGAGTCGGCGATGATCTGCCGGTCGGTGACGTCCCGGGCCTCGGTCCACTCCTTGCCCCACACCTCGGCGAAGTCCTGCCCGTCCCACGGGGTGAGCCCGGACAGCGCCATCCGGCAGCCGGTCGCGCCGAGGAGCGGACCGCGCAACGGCCGGGGCACGTCGTCGAGGGTGCGCAGGGTGAGGACCGCCCCCGCGTTGGTGGACCGCAGCCGCTGGATGCCGCGCACGGCCTCCGGTGTGACGGCCCCTGTGGCGTCGTCCAGCACGAGGCAGGCGAACAGCGACTTGTCCTCCCGTACCGCGACGCTCGCGGTGAACTGCGCGAGCACCAGCCGCGCCAGGATGCGCGAGGCGTCGGCGTGACCGCGCTCGGGGAGGTCGATCCGGACCCGTACGGGGTGGTCGAGGGCCCGCAGGGAGAAGGGCCGGGACTGGCCGGAGGTGTCGAAGAACGCGGCGAAGGCGGGCCGGTCGAGCAGGGCGACCCGGTCCGCCAGGACGCTCCCGAGGTCCCCGGGGTGCCCGAGCTGGCGTTCCCGCGCGTCCAGCTCCCGCAGCAGCGACTCCTGCCCGGCGTCCTGGAGGGCCTCGCGCAGCTCGCCCAGCGGGCCGGGGGCGCCGTCCAGCAGCTGCCGCAACTGCGGCACCGACGGGAAGCGTCCGTGCACCGCCCGGAAGGGGCCGAGCAGCTGGGCGAGGACCGTGGTGGAGCGCCGGCTGTCGCCGCCGGGGTGCGGGTCGGCGAGATCGCCGACGAGCGCCTCGGCGAGCACGGCCGCCGCCTCGTCGGGATCGGTGGTCCCGCCGTAGAGATCGAGGTCGTACACGGACTCCGGGTTGCCGATCCGCACGACGACGTCGTACGCGTCGGTCGGCCCCAGCCCCGCGCCCGCCGCCCCCACGACCACCACGGCGGCCCGCCCGGCGAGCGCGTGCAGACACAGCGACTCGGCGACGGGCCAGACGACGCTGCCCGTCTTGCCCGACCCGGCGGGCCCGACGGCCAGCAGGGACGTGCCGAGCAGTTCGGGGCCCAGGGCCAGGCCCGTACCCCGGTAGGCGTACGGGTTGCGCGGGTCGTCGACGGTGCCGCCCAGGCGGACCTGCCCGGTGACCAGGTCGTGCTTGGCCAGCCGGGCGGGCAGGTCCCGCTCTCCGGAGGGGTGCAGGCACGCGGCCGCCCCGTCCTTCAGCACGGCACCGGTGAACGTCGCCATACTGTGCCGGCCGCTGCGTACGCCCTGCCACGCCCGCATGATCCGCGCGTGGTCCACGTCCCGCATCAGCCCGGCCCCCGCCTCGGCCACCAGCCGCTCCGCGGCTTCCCCGGCCCCGGCCTCCCGAAGCTGATTCCACTGGGCGGGGTCGTCCTGCGGCGGCGGTACGACCTGTCGCTCCCTCGGCTGCCGGAAGCGCGGGGCACCGTACCGGCGCCAGACCTCGCCCCAGCGGCCGAGGCGGCCCACACCGATCATGATCGCGACGGCGACGACCGTGTACCAGACGTAGCTGAGGACCACGGCGGAGTAGGAGTGGGCCGGCGCCCAGGAGTCCGGGATCATCGCGTAGAGCGGCACCAGCCACCAGCCGCCGAGGTAGCCGTTCCAGAGCAGGGACCAGATCAGCCAGCCGACGAGGAAGGCGATCAGGGCGCCGCCGAGCAACTGCCGGGCGGGGACGGTCTCCGGCTCCTCCGCCGGCCGCGGCCGGTGCCCGAAGCGCCACACTCCGAGCGCCGCGTCGGGCCGAGGCGTCCGCAGCCAGGACAGAAAGGCGTTCCCGTCCGGCCTGGGCGGAACCCCCGGCATACCCGGCGCGCCCGGCCCGCCTGGAGCCCCCGCGGGCATCGGCGGCACGGGAGGTGCCGCCGGCATCTCCGGCGACCCCGCCGGACGCGGCACAGGATTCGCATGTGTCCCCCGCGCGTCCCGCGTCCCGTCGCTGTTCATCGCGCTTGCCCCCTGACCAGCCGTTCCGTCCACCATCAGCGAGCCAATCTAACGCTCCCGCATGGGGAGTTCACCGTTTACGCGGCCGGGTGAACCCGTGTGCTCACCGTATTACGCGGCCGGGCGCACACCCGTGCCCACCGTTCCTCCATGTCCAACCCGGACAAGACGAACACCCGACAACGCCCACATGGAGCATGCCCACCCACCGGCCCCCGCCCTAGCCTGCGAGAAAAGAAGCCACGTCGTCCGCACCACCCCAGGAGCCCCACATGAGCGCACTTCCCCAGGAGCGCCGCGTAGTCACCGCCATCCCCGGACCGAAGTCCCAGGAACTGCAGGCTCGTCGTGTCGCCGCCGTCGCGGCGGGCGTGGGGTCGGTGCTGCCCGTGTTCACCGCGCGCGCGGGCGGCGGCATCATCGAGGACGTCGACGGCAACCGGCTGATCGACTTCGGCTCGGGCATCGCCGTCACCAGCGTCGGCGCGAGCGCGGAGGCCGTGGTCCGCCGCGCGACCGCCCAGCTCCAGGACTTCACGCACACCTGTTTCATGGTCACCCCGTACGAGGGCTACGTCGCGGTCGCCGAGGCCCTCGCCGAGCTCACCCCGGGCGACCACGCCAAGAAGTCCGCGCTGTTCAACAGCGGCGCCGAGGCCGTCGAGAACGCGGTGAAGATCGCCCGGTCGTACACCAAGCGCCAGGCGGTGGTCGTGTTCGACCACGGCTACCACGGCCGCACCAACCTCACCATGGCGCTGACGGCGAAGAACATGCCGTACAAGCACGGCTTCGGTCCGTTCGCGCCCGAGGTGTACCGCGTGCCCGTGGCGTACGGCTACCGCTGGCCGACCGGACCGGAGAACGCGGGCCCGGAGGCCGCCGCGCAGGCGATCGACCAGATCGCCAAGCAGGTCGGCGCCGAGAACGTGGCCGCGATCGTCATCGAGCCGGTGCTCGGCGAGGGCGGCTTCATCGAGCCGGCCAAGGGCTTCCTGCCGGCGATCAGCAAGTTCGCCTCCGACAACGGCATCGTCTTCGTCGCCGACGAGATCCAGTCCGGTTTCTGCCGCACCGGGCAGTGGTTCGCGTGCGAGGACGAGGGCATCGTCCCGGACCTGATCACCACCGCCAAGGGGATCGCCGGCGGTCTCCCGCTCGCCGCCGTCACCGGCCGCGCGGAGATCATGGACTCGGCGCACGCGGGCGGCCTGGGCGGCACCTACGGCGGCAACCCCGTCGCCTGCGCCGGCGCCCTCGGCTCGATCGAGACGATGAAGGAGCTCGACCTCAACTCCCGCGCGAAGAACATCGAGGCGACGATGAAGGCGCGCCTCACCGCCATGGCCGAGAAGTTCGACGTCATCGGTGACATCCGCGGCCGGGGCGCCATGATCGCCATCGAGCTGGTCAAGGACCGTACGACCAAGGAGCCGAACCCGGAGGCGACCGCCGCGCTGGCCAAGGCCTGCCACCAGGAGGGGCTGCTGGTCCTGACCTGTGGCACCTACGGCAACGTCCTGCGCTTCCTGCCGCCGCTCGTGATCGGCGACGACCTCCTGGGCGAGGGCCTCGACATCATCGAGCAGGCGTTCACCCGTATCTGACACACGTCCGGGACCGCCGGACACGTGTGCGAGGGCCCCGTCACGCAGGGCGCTCGCATACGGAACCCCCCATCCGTCCCCGACGTCCCACGCTTCCCGGAACCGGAATCCGATCCCGGATTCCGGTCCCTGTGGACAAGCGTCAGAGGGCGTGAAGAAGGTGTGCAAGGTGCATGTCGGGTCGCGATTCCGCCTGTCGTCGCCGCCCTCCCTGTCGTAGGTTTTGACGCAGATGAGAGATACACCCCGCCCACAGGGGACTGTGGGTGACACCGGGTCGGGGCCTCCCCAGCTTCGCCCTGGTCGTGCCCTCGCGCACACACCCGGAGCTTCCGGCTCCGGATCTCCTCACCGATCGGATGGCCGCCCGCCCCAAACCCCCCGGGGCGTGCGGCACACCGATCCGGTCGGCCGTCCTCGAACCACCCCCCCTGTTCGTGGACGGCCGACCACCCCCTCGGGCCGCAGCGCCGCTCTCCTCCTTCTCGGCGGCGCCCCGGCCCTTCTCTTCGCGCTGATCACCTGGCAGGTCCTCGCGCGCGGCCCGCTGGCCCGTCTGGACGAACGCCTCAGCGACTCCCTCGTGCACCGGGGCGCCCCCACGCAGTTCCTGGCCGACCTCGGCAACATCACGGTCGCCGTCCCGGTGCTCGCCCTGGTGCTCCTGTTCGTCGCGTGGCGCATGCGTGCCACCGGTCGGGACCACTGGTGGCGGCCGTCCGCCACCGCGGCCCTCCTCATGGCCCTGGTGCCTCTCTGGGTCGTCCCGCTGAAGGAGCTCATCGCCCGGTCCGGCCCGCCGATCATGGGACCCGGCACGGGCTTCTACCCCTCCGGTCACACCGCGACCGCCGCCGTCGCGTACGGCGCCGCCGTCCTGCTTCTGCTGCCCTGGCTGCGTGGCGTGCTCGTGCGCCGCGCGGTGGTCGTCCTCGCGGTCGTCGTGAACATCGGGGTCGGTTTCGGCCTGGTGCGCCAGGGCTACCACTGGCCGCTCGACGTGGTCGCGAGCTGGTGCGTGTGCGCGCTGCTGCTCTCCTCGCTGTGGTTCGGGGTGCGGCGCCGCCACGGATGACGTGCGTCGGCCACCTCCGCCGGCGCCTGTTCGATGTCCGCTTCCGCGTCGGCCGCACGGGCGGCCGACGAGAGCGCGGTGCGGCCGGGGGACGGCCGCGCGTCACGAGACGGGGCGGTGGGCCCCGGCTAGCGGTCCTCGTCCCTCGCCAGGTTCGCCGCCGCCTCGTGCATCGCCAGTTCGAGGAGGGCCGGGTCGGTGAGGGTGCCGCTGCCGTCCGGCGGGATCAGCCAGCGGACACCGCCGGTCTGCCGGCCCGGGTACGGCACCACGATCCAGGTGCCGCCGCCGGCGCTGCGCACCCCCGTGCCCAGCCACCGTGACGCCGTGCCCGGCGGCACGAAGAACCCCATGCGGTCGTCGCCGAAGTCGACGAGCACGGGCCCGGGTTGATCGATGATGCGCGTCAGGACGTCGAGCGTGGGATAGCCGAGTTCGCCCGGCAGGATCAGCACGTCCCAGGCCCTGCCGGCCGGCAGCAGGGCGACCCCCAGGGGGTTGCGCTCCCACTCCCAGCGGCAGGCCTCGGGATCCGGTGACACGGATGCCAGCCACTCGACCGCCGTCTTGGCCCCAGTCATGACAGGGACCTTCCTCTCTCTAGAGCTCCTGCGGACGCGGTTTCGCGTCAGGAGCACAGACAGAGGTTCCGGCCGGGCATTACGCGGGTTCCGACCACTTCTTGGTGGTGAATGGCGTAACGCGGTCCGACAGGGCGTACGCCTGTTGATCACGAGTGCGCCTGCACGCCCCGCCGACCGCGGTTTCCGTCCCCGCGCCCTCAGCTGTCGAAGCCCAGCCCCAGCCGGTCCATGGCCTTCAGCCACAGGTTGCGGCGGCCCGCGTGGGAGTCGGCCCGGGCCAGGGACCACTTGGTGAGGGCGATGCCGGTCCAGGCGAACGGCTCCGGCGGGAAGGGCAGCGGCTTCTTGCGCACCATCTCCAGTTCGGTGCGCTCGGTGCGCTCCCCCGCGAGGAGGTCCAGCATGACGTCCGCGCCGAACCGGGTGGCGCCCACGCCGAGCCCGGTGTAGCCGGCCGCGTAGGCGACTCTGCCCTGGTGGGCGGTGCCGAAGAACGCGGAGAAGCGGGAGCAGGTGTCGATGGCCCCGCCCCACGCGTGGGTGAAGCGGACGCCCTCCAGCTGCGGGAAGCAGGTGAAGAAGTGCCCGGCCAGCTTGGCGTACGTCTCCGGCCGGTCGTCGTACTCGGCGCGCACCCGGCCGCCGTACTGGTAGACCGCGTCGTAGCCGCCCCAGAGGATCCGGTTGTCGGCGCTGAGCCGGAAGTAGTGGAACTGGTTGGCCGAGTCCCCGAGCCCCTGCCGGTTCTTCCAGCCGATCGACGCCAGTTGGTCGGCGGTGAGCGGCTCGGTCATCAGGGCGTAGTCGTAGACGGGGACGGTGTACGCGCGGACGCGCTTGACCAGGCTGGGGAAGATGTTGGTGCCGAGCGCCACCTGCCGGGTACGGACCTGGCCGTAGGGGGTGCGGACGGCCATCCCGGTGCCGTACGCCTTCAGGTTCAGCGCGGGCGTGTGCTCGTAGACCCGGACGCCGAGGTTCAGACAGGCGCGCTTGAGGCCCCAGGCGAGTTTGGCGGGGTGCAGCATGGCCACGCCCCGGCGGTCGTGCAGGCCGGCCTCGAAGGTGGGTGAGGCGACCTGGTCGCGGACGGCGTCGGCGTCGAGGAACTCGATGCCGTCGGCGAGGCCCTTGCGGGCGAGTTCGTCGTACCAGTCGCGCAGCTCCCAGGCCTGGTACGGCTCGGTGGCGACGTCGATCTCGCCGGTGCGTTCGAAGTCGCAGTCCAGGCCGTGGCGGGCGACCGCCGCCTCGATCTCGTCGAGGTTGCGGGCGCCCAGTTCCTCCAGCTTGTGGATCTCGTCCGGCCAGCGGGCGAGGCCGTTGGCCAGGCCGTGGGTGAGTGAGGCGGCGCAGAAGCCGCCGTTGCGGCCGGAGGCGGCCCAGCCCACCTCGCGGCCTTCCAGCAGGACGACGTCCCGTCCCGGATCGCGCTCCTTGGCGTTCAGCGCGGTCCACAGTCCGCTGTAGCCGCCGCCGACGACCAGCAGGTCGCAGGTCTCGGCGCCGGTGAGCGCGGGCTCGGGGTGGGGCTTGCCCGGGTCTTCGAGCCAGTACGGGACCGGCTGTGCGTCGGAGAGAGACTTTGTCCAACGGTTCATGGCGCTCGGGGCCATGATTTCAACTCCCTACAGCGTTATCGGAAGCTACGCCTTCTGGCGCTTTCTGCGGTGGGTGACGACCATTCCGGCCATGACGAACAGTACGGCGACGAGGAACATGGCCGTACCGATGACATTGATCTGCACGGGTGTGCCGCGTTGTGCCGAACCCCAGACGAACATGGGGAAGGTGACGGTCGAGCCCGCGTTGAAATTGGTGATGATGAAATCGTCGAAGGAGAGTGCGAAGGCGAGCAGCGCGCCCGCCGCGATACCGGGTGCGGCGATCGGCAGGGTGACCCGGACGAAGGTCTGGACGGGCCCGGCGTAGAGATCGCGCGCGGCCTCCTCCAGCCTCGGGTCCATCGACATCACGCGTGCCTTGACGGCGACCACGACGAAGCTGAGGCAGAACATGATGTGCGCGATGAGGATCGTCCAGAATCCCAACTGCGCACCCAGATTGAGGAACAGGGTGAGCAGCGAGGCGGCCATCACGACCTCGGGCATCGCCATCGGGAGGAAGATCAGCGAGTTGACGGCGCCGCGCGCGCGGAAGCGGTACCGCACCAGGGCGAAGGCGATCAACGTGCCGAGGACGGTCGCGCCGAGGGTCGCCCAAGCGGCCAGCTGGAGGCTGAGCGAGAGCGAGCCGCACAGGTCGGCGACCCCGCACGGGTCGGTCCAGGCGGCGGTGGAGAATTCCTGCCACTCGTAATTGAAGCGGCCCTTGGGCTGATTGAAGGAGAAGACCGTGACGACGATGTTCGGCAGGAGGAGATATCCGAGCGTCAGCAGTCCCGCGATGACGACGAGCCGGCGCTTGAGCCATTGGACGAAGGCCATTTAAACCAGATCCTCCGTCCCGGACTTACGGATGTAGACCGTGACCATGAGGAGGATCGCGGCCATGAGGATGAAGGAGAGCGCCGCCGCCGTCGGATAGTCGAGGATCCGCAGGAACTGGCTCTGGATGACGTTTCCGATCATCTGGGTGTTGGTGGAGCCGAGGAGTTCGGCGTTCACGTAGTCGCCGCTGGCCGGGATGAAGGTCAGCAGGGTCCCGGAGACGACGCCCGGCATGGAGAGCGGGAAAGTGACCTTGCGGAACGTGGTGAACGGTCTGGCGTACAGATCGCCGGCCGCCTCGTGCAGCCGTCCGTTGATGCGTTCGAGGGAGGTGTAGAGCGGGAGGATCATGAACGGCAGGAAGTTGTACGTGAGGCCGCAGACCACGGCGAGCGGTGTGGCGAGCACCCGGTCTCCGGCGGTGAGGCCGAGCCAGCTGGTGACGTCCAGGACGTGCAGCGTGTTGAGGGCGCCGACGACCGGACCGCTGTCCGACAGGATCGTCTTCCAGGCGAGGGTGCGGATCAGGAAGCTGGTGAAGAAGGGCGCGATCACCAGGATCAGGATCAGATTGCGCCAGCGGCCGGCCCGGAAGGCGATCAGGTACGCCAGCGGATAGCCGAGCAGCAGACACAGGACCGTCGCCGTGCCCGCGTAGAGCACCGAGCGCAGGAACTGCGGGTAGTACTCGCTCAGCGCGTCCCAGTAGGTCGCGACGTGCCAGGTGACCTGGTAGCCCTCCTCCAGGGAGCCCGTCTGCACGGACGTGGATGCCTGGTAGACCATCGGCATCGCGAAGAAGACCAGCAGCCAGATCAGACCGGGCGCGAGCAGCAGGTACGGCGTCCAGCGGCCCCTCTTGCGGGGCGGCTTCCCGGTGGTCGGGACGGGTGCGAGGGGTGCGGGCGGTGGCGCCTCGGCCTCGGTGAGGGTTCCGGTCGACATCAGACGGCCGCCCCCTCGTCCACGCCCGCGTCGATGGCCTGGGCGGCGTCCAGGCCGAACGTGTGCGCCGGGCTCCAGTGCAGGACGACGTCGGCGCCGGGGACGAGCCGGGTGTCGCGGTCGATGTTCTGCGCGTAGACCTCGAACCCGGGGCAGACCGAGCTGTCGATCACGTACTGCGTCGAGACGCCGATGAAGCTGGTGGCGGTGATCCGGCCGGTGACGCGGTTGCGGCCGACCGGGATCTCCCCGGCGTCGTCCGCGTGGGTGAGGGTGATCTTCTCGGGGCGTACGCCGACGAGGACCTTGCCGCCGGTCCGGGTGGGCGCGGAACATCGCGCTTCGGGCAGGACGAGCTTGCTGTCACCCGCTTTCAGGACGAGCTCGTCGCCGCTCCTGGAGTCGACCTCGGCCTCTATGAGGTTGGAGGTGCCGAGGAAGTTGGCGACGAAGGTGGTCCGCGGGTTCTCGTACAGATCGGTGGGCGAGCCGAGTTGCTCGACCCGGCCGCCGTTCATCACCGCGACCGTGTCGGCCATGGTCATGGCCTCCTCCTGGTCGTGCGTGACGTGGATGAAGGTGATGCCGACCTCGGTCTGGATGCGCTTGAGCTCCAGTTGCATCTGGCGGCGCAGTTTGAGGTCGAGGGCGCCGAGCGGCTCGTCGAGGAGGAGCACCTTGGGGTGGTTGATGAGGGCGCGGGCGACGGCGACCCGCTGCTGCTGGCCGCCCGAGAGCTGGTGTGGCTTCTTGCGGGCCTGCTCGCCGAGCTGCACCAGTTCCAGCATCTCCTCGACCTGCTTCTTCACGCTCTTGATGCCGCGCCGGCGCAGGCCGAAGGCGACGTTCTCGAAGATGTCGAGGTGCGGGAAGAGGGCGTACGACTGGAAGACGGTGTTCACCGGCCGCTTGTAGGGGGGCAGGTTCGTCACGTCCTGGTCGCCGAGCCGGACACTTCCGCAGGAAGGTTCCTCCAGGCCGGCGATCATGCGCAGCGTGGTGGTCTTGCCGCAGCCGGAGGCGCCGAGCAGGGCGAAGAAGGAACCTTCCGGCACGGTCAGGTCGAGCGGGTGCACGGCGGTGAAGGAGCCGTAGGTCTTGCCGATGCCGGAGAGGCGGACGTCACCGCTGCCGTGCTCCGTCGTCTTCTTGCTGGTCATCGTCCTTCTCACGCCCCTGTCAGCTTCGCGAACTTCTCTTCGTACGCCGTCTCTTCCTTCTGGCTCAGGGAGCGGAAGGCGCGGGACTTGGCCGCCATGGCCGCGTCCGGAATGATCAGCGGGTTGTTCGCCGCGTCCGGGTCGATCTCGGCCAGCTCCGCCTTCACACCGTCGACCGGGCACACGTAGTTGATGTACGCGGCGAGTTCGGCGGCCGGTTTCGGCTCGTAGTAGTAGTCGATGAGCCGTTCGGCGTTGGTCTTGTGCCGGGCCTTGTTCGGGATCAGCAGGTTGTCGGTCGAGGTCATGTAGCCGCTGTCGGGGATGACGAAGTCGACGTCGGGGCTGTCTGCCTTGAGCTGGACGACGTCGCCGGCCCAGGCGATACAGGCCGCGAAGTCGCCCTTGGTGAGGTCCGAGGTGTAGTCGTTGCCGGTGAAGCGGCGTATCTGGCCCTTGTCCACGGCCTTCTGGAGGCGGGCGATCGCCGCGTCGTAGTCGTCGTCGCCGAACGTCGCCGGGTCCTTGCCCATGTCGAGCAGGGTCATCCCGATGCTGTCGCGCATCTCGGAGAGGAAGCCGACGCGCCCCTTGAGCTTGGGGTTGTCGAGCATGTCGGAGACGGACCTCACCTCCTCGCCGTCCAGGGCCTTGCGGTTGAAGGCGATGACGGTCGAGATGCCCTGCCAGGGGTACGAGTAGGCCCGCCCCGGGTCCCAGTCCGGGTCGCGGAACTGCTGGGAGAGGTTGGTGAAGGCATGCGGCAGGTTGGACGCGTCCAGTTTCTGGACCCATCCGAAGCGGATCAGGCGGGCGGCGAGCCAGTCGGTGACACAGATGAGGTCGCGTCCGGTGTCCTGGCCCGCGGCGAGCTGCGGCTTGATCTTGCCGAAGAAGTCGAGGTTGTCGTTGATGTCCTCGGTGTACTTGACCTTGATGCCGGTGCGGCGGGTGAACTGGTCCAGGCTGGGATGGCGCTTGCCGCTGTCGTCGACGTCCATGTACTCGGTCCAGTTGGAGAAGTTGACCTCCTTCTCCTTGGCCGAGTGGTCCTCGGACGAGCCGCCCGAGGTGCTCTTCGCCGCGGGGATGCCGCAGGCGCTGAGCGCCCCGAGCCCGCCGACCGCGAGTGCGCCGCCCGTTCCGGCGCGCAGCAGTGAACGGCGGCTGAGCGCGGCCCTGCCGTGGGTGAGGCTGCGCCGCACAGCGGCCGCCCGGGCCGGTGAGAGGCGGTCGGGCTCGTACTGCTCCATGCGCGTGGTGCCCTTTCGGAGGTGCCCTTTCGGGAGGGTGGGCGGGACCGGCCGGGGGTCGGGCGGCCGGTCCCCGGGCTGACTAGCGGTCCCCGAAGATCGTGCGGTGCCAGTCCTTCCTGGCGATCGCCGTATTGTCGAACATGACGTGCTTGATCTGGGTGTACTCCTCGAACGAGTACGCGGACATGTCCTTGCCGAAGCCGGATGCCTTGTAGCCGCCGTGCGGCATCTCGCTGATGATCGGGATGTGGTCGTTGACCCACACGCACCCGGCCTTGATCTCCCGGGTGGCACGGCCCGTCCGGTAGACGTCCCGGCTCCAGGCGGAGGCGGCGAGGCCGTACGGGGTGTCGTTCGCGAGGCGGATGCCCTCGTCGTCGCTGTCGAACGGCAGGACCACGAGCACCGGGCCGAAGATCTCCGCCTGGACGATCTCACTGTCCTGCGCGGCGTCCGCGATCAGCGTGGGCCGATAGAAAGCGCCGCTCTCCAACTCGCCCCCGGGCGCCTCACCGCCGGTGACCACGCGCGCGTACGCGCGTGCCCGCTCGACGAACCCGGCGACCCGGTCGCGCTGCGCGTGCGAGATCAGCGGGCCGAGGTCGGTGCCCGGGGAGAAGGGGTCGCCGAGCCGGACGGTCTCCATCAGGGCGGCCGTCCGCGCGACGAACTCCTCGTAGAGGGGCCGCTGCACATACGCGCGCGTGGCGGCCGTGCAGTCCTGGCCGGTGTTGATGAGGGAGCCCGCGACCGCGCCGTGGACGGCGGCCTCCAGGTCGGCGTCGTCGAAGACCACGAACGGCGCCTTGCCGCCGAGCTCCAGGTGGATCCGCTTGACGGTGGCGGTGGCGACCTCGGCGACGCGCTTGCCGACGGCCGTGGACCCGGTGAAGGAGGTCATGACCACATCGGGATGGCCGACGAGGTGTTCACCGGCCTCCCTGCCGGTGCCGGTGACGATGTTGATCACACCGTCGGGGATGCCTGCGTCCATGGCGGCCTGCGCGAAGAGCAGCGAGGTCAGCGGGGTCGGCTCGGCGGGCTTCAGGACGATCGTGTTGCCGGCGGCGATCGCCGGGAGGATCTTCCACGCGGCCATCTGGAGCGGGTAGTTCCAGGGCGCGACGGACCCGACGACCCCGATGGGTTCCCGGCGCACATACGAGGTGTGGTCCCCGGAGTACTCGCCGGCCGACTGGCCCTGGAGGTGGCGGGCGGCGCCCGCGAAGAAGGCGGTGTTGTCGATGGTGCCGGGTACGTCGAACTCGCGCGTCAGCTTGAGCGGCTTGCCGCACTGCAGGGACTCGGCCCGCGCGAACTCCTCCGCCCGGTCGGCCAGGACCGCGGCGAAGCGGTGCAACGCGTCCGACCGCTCACCGGGCGTGGTGGCCGCCCAGCCGGGGAACGCCGCGCGGGCGGCGGCGACGGCCGCGTCCACGTCGTCGGGGCCGGCCAGCTCGTAGGTGAGGACCTCCTCGCCGGTCGCGGGGTCGACGACCGCGTGGGTGCGGCCCGATGTTCCCTTGGTCGGGCGGCCGGCGATGAACTGCGCGCCGACCGCGAAGCGGTCCTGTGCGGGGAATCGGCCCGGGGTGGCGGTGCCCGGCTTCTGCATGTCGCTCTCCTCCGCCGGTGCCCCCTCTGTCCTCGGGGGCGGGTGCGTAGCTCCAGCTCGATTTGAGTGCCGATCCTGACAGAGCCAGGCGGCACCAACAAGTGATTCCGTTGTTGCCTTTTGGTTACGCGACGGAATCTGTCGACCAGGTGTCCAGTCGACACAGGAAATCGAGGACGGTGTGTCAGTGGTTCCTGCCAGACTCGTCGGCATGGAGAAGATCGATTCTTGGGACACGCTGACGGAAGCGGTCCGCGCGGGGGCGAGGGTCAAGTACCTGCACTTCTGGGGTCACCGTCCCCTGCCGGACGGCCGCATCGGCGCGAGCTGTCTGAGCCAGTGGTGGCCGTCGCCGTTCACGGTGGACGGCGTGGAGTACGCGACGGCGGAGCACTGGATGATGGCCTCGAAGGCCCGTCTCTTCGGGGATCAGGAGGCGGAGCGCAAGGCCGTGGCCGCGTCGGGCCCCGCACAGGCCAAGAAGGTCGGGCGGCTGGTGCGCGGCTTCGACGACGCCCTGTGGCAGCGGGAGCGCTTCGGCATCGTCGTCGAGGGCAGCTTCCACAAGTTCGCCGCCCACGCCGACCTGCGGGCGTTCCTGCTGGGCACGGGCAGCCGCGTGCTCGTCGAGGCCAGCCCCGTCGACCGGATCTGGGGCATCGGCCTCGCGGCGGACGACGAGCGCGCGATGGACCCCGCGCGGTGGCGGGGCCCCAATCTGCTGGGGTTCGCGCTGATGGCGGCGCGGGAGCGACTCGCGAGTGGAGTCGAGGTGTGAGCGCCATCCATTGACGGGGCGACGGGCCGCTGCGGGTGCGTCGTGGCTGGTCGCGCAGTTCCCCGCGCCCCTTCGGGGGCGCGCTTCCCCAGCGCTACAGGGCGGCTTCTTGCCTCGGCAGCACCAGGGACAGTGACGTGGAGTAGCCGTCGTCGAAGGGGTCGGTGTCCGAGTCGTAGTCGTCGTTCTCGGCCGCCAGGACGAGGAGGACGACGAAGCCGATGCCGAGCAGGATGCCGACGACTCCGCAGATGATCCCGGCCAGCGCGTGCCCGGGGTTCGTCGCCTCGCCCCGGCGCGCCTTGGCCCGCCCGATGAAGCCGAAGATCATGGCCATGACCCCCAGCAGGATCGCCAGCGGCCAGAGGCAGAAGAACACGGCGGCGCAGATACCGAGCACCATCGCCGCGATCCCCATCCCGTTGCTCGGCGGCGGCGCCAACAGGGGCCAGGCGTAGCCCGCGCCCGGAGCGGGATAGCCGGCGCCGGGGTGCGCGTGGACACCCGGGTACGCCGGGTGCTGGGAATAGCCGTACGGGACCTGCCCCGGACCTTCGGGACCGATGGGCGGAGGGGGGACGGCCGCGCCGGGGGCCGTGTAGGGCGCGGCGGCCGCGGGCGGCGGGTAGGACGCGTGCGGTGCGCCCGGCGCGGGCGGGGCGAACGGGTTGGGGGCGGGGGCGGGCGCCGTCGCGGGCTGCCGGTCACCCGGGGGTGCGAACGCCCCCGGGCCCGCCCAGGGCTGCGGCGCGGGGGTCGGCGTGTGCGCGGGGCTGCCCTGAGCCGGGATGTCGGCCGGTGCGGCCCAGGGGTCGTACGGGGCCTGAGGTGCGGAGGCGGTGGACGCGATCGTCGGGCTCGGAGCGGTCGGAGCGGTCGTAGGGCTCGGCGCGCTCGGCTTGTCGAGGGCGACCGTCGGGGTCGCTGTCGCGGCGGGTGCCTCGGCGAGCGTCGGGGACGGTATCGCGTCCTCTGGCTGCGGAACGTCCGGCGCGGTCGGCAGGGGCACACCGTCGGCCACTGTCAGCAGTTCGGCACCATCGCTCGACGGCGACGGCGACGGCGACGGAACAGAGTCCTCGGTCATAGTGGGGAGCGCCGCACCGTCCACCACCGTCAGCGGCACGGCGTCGTCGATCATCGTCGGCAGCTCGGCACCGTCGACCACCGTCAGCGGGGCGGCGTCATCGGTCACCGTCGGGAGGGTGGCGCCGTCGACCACCGTCGGCGACAGCTCGGCGTCGCCCTGTGGGGGTGCCCACTGGCCCGGCCGTGGGGCGTTGGGTGTGTCCGGAATCGGTGCCTCGTCGGCTGACATAGCGGGTCCCCCTGTGACGTTCCGTGCCGTTCTGCGTCGTCTTTTCCGTCGTACGCGAGCAGCTGTACGTTCGGTCATGCTAAGGCCCGGGGATCGACGTGCGGACGGCCGCCTACGATGATCCCCGAGTCATCGATCAGCCGATCACCCGCGTCCCCCGCGGTGGACCACGGTCCTGGGCGGACGCCGTTCCCGGGGAGGAACCTTGACCGACCACCGCACCGCGCAGGGCGTGCCCCTGAGCCCCGCCGTCGCCGACACCGCCGCCGCTCCCGGCACCCGCGATCTGCACGCCTTCATCGCCGGTCTGCCCAAGGCCGAACTGCACGTGCACCACGTCGGCTCCGCCTCCCCCCGTATTGTCTCGGAACTGGCCGCCCGCCACCCCGACTCCCAGGTGCCCACGGACCCCGAGGCGCTCGCGGACTACTTCTCGTTCACGGACTTCGCCCACTTCATCCAGGTGTACCTGTCCGTCGTGGACCTGATCCGCACCCCGGAGGACGTCCGGCTGCTGACGTTCGAGGTGGCGCGGGACCTGGCGCGGCAGCAGGTGCGCTACGCCGAGCTGACTGTCACGCCGTACTCGTCCACCCGTCGCGGGATCGAGGAGCGGGCCTTCATGGACGCGATCGAGGACGCCCGGAAGGCGGCGGAGGCCGAGTTCGGGACCGTTCTGCGGTGGTGCTTCGACATTCCCGGCGAGGCGGGTCTTGCCGCGGCCGACGAGACCCTGCGGCTCGCCACCGAGGACCGGCTGCGGCCGGAGGGGCTGGTGTCGTTCGGTCTCGGCGGGCCCGAGGTCGGGGTGCCGAGGCCGCAGTTCAAGCCGCACTTCGACCGGGCGATCGCGGCCGGGCTGCACTCCGTGCCGCACGCCGGCGAGACCACAGGGCCCGAGACGATCTGGGACGCGCTGAGCGAACTGCGCGCGGAGCGCATCGGCCACGGCACCAGCGCGGCCCGCGACCCGAAGCTGCTGGCCCATCTCGCCGAGCAGCGGATCGCCCTGGAGGTCTGCCCGACCTCGAACATAGCGACCCGCGCGGTCCGCACCCTCGACGAGCACCCCATCAAGGAGTTCGTGCGGGCCGGTGTGCTGGTCACCGTCAACTCCGACGACCCGCCGATGTTCGGCACCGACCTGAACACCGAGTACGCGGTCGCCGCGCGCCTCCTCGACCTCGACGAGCAGGGCGTGGCCGCGCTCGCGAAGAACGCCGTGGAGGCGTCCTTCCTCGACGAGCCCGGCAAGGCCCGGGTGACCGCCGAGATCGACACCTACACCTCGGCCTGGCTGACCCCCTGACCCGATCGGGACCGAATCACCTCATGCGCACCGTCACAGCCGTCGCCCATCGCGGCGCTCCCTACCACCACCGTGAGAACACGCTCGACTCCCTGCGGGCCGGGCTCGAACTGGGTGCGGACGCCGTCGAGTTCGATGTGCGGACGACCCGTGACGGGGTGCCGGTCCTGCTCCACGACGCGACGCTGAACCGGCTCTGGGAGGTGGACCGCCCGCTGGCCGCGCTCTCCGCCGCGGAGCTGCGCGGGCTGACGGCCGACGGGGTGCCGACGCTGGCCGACGCGCTGCTCGCCACCGGGGGCAGCCGCGTCATGGTGGACCTGCCGGGTGCGGCGAACCCCCGGGCGGTGCGGCAGATCCTCGGCGTCGTACGGGAGTGCGATGCCGAGGACCGGGTCTACTACAGCGCCGACCCGCGGACCGTGCTGGCCGTCCGCGCCGCCGCCCCCACGGCCGAGCTCGCCCTCACCTGGAAGACCTCCGCGCCACCGCGTCCCGCCCTCCTCGACGCGATCCGTCCGCGCTGGCTGAACTACCGCTTCGGCCTCCTCACCCGCCCCTTGGCGGACCGCGTCCACCGGGACGGCTACCTCCTGTCCGCCTGGACCCCGGACACCCGACGCTCGATGCGCCGCCTGCTCTCCTGGGGCGTCGACTCGATCACCACCAACCGGATCGATGCCCTGTGCACCCTCAGGGCCACCGGCGAGGCGCGCCCGGCCCGTTGAGGGACGCGGGGAGCCACGCGATCAGCCCCCGGCCCCGCCTCCGTCCGCACGGACGCGGCTACACCTGGGACCGCTGTGGCACGGTCGCCGCGTCCGTCGGCTTCTCGCGGGTGACGTACTGCGGCACCGGCGCCGAGTCCTTGCCGTCGTCGCGGACGAGGCCGTAGCGGATGGCCCCCCGCTCGGGTCCGACGGTGATGTCCTCGGTGACGGCGTCCCAGCTGGAGGGGGCCACGGTGATGCCGTAGTCGGCGCCGCGTTCGTTCTGGGTGAGGGTGACCGTGCCGTCGAGGTAGAAGTACTCGTTCTGCCACATCTGTTGGGTGCCGTCGGGCAGGACGGTGTAACCGGTGTCGGGGCCGCCCATGCCCGACGTCCTGCCGTCGGCGGAGGTCGGGTCGTCCATGCGGCGCCCGCCGCCCGAGGCGACGTGGAAGAGCTTGCCGTCGAGGCCGGTCCAGGCCGGCATGACCAGACCGCCCGCCCGGTACTGGGGCGAGATCTGCCAGCGCACCAGGACGTACCCCTGTCCCGTGAACGTCACGTGGTTGCCACGGTGGTTCATCACGGTCCGCGCGCCACCGCTGCTGGTGACGCCGGACTCCGGCCGCCGAGGGAGGGCTGCGGGCGGGGTGTCCGGGTCCGGTGCCTCGTCCGCCGCGTCTACGACGGTGCCGTACAGGTCCTGCGGAGCCTTCTTCTTCGTGGCCGACGGGGAGGACGAGGGCGAGGGTGACGACGACGGCGACGAGGAGGGCGACGGAGCGCGGGGCGTCGGGGCCGCAGGCCCACGGGCCGTGCTCATCGCCGACGGGGCGGCCTGCGCGGGCCGGTCCTGCGGGGGTTGCGTCACGACGTACGCGCCCCCGGCGACGATCGTCGCGCCGGCCGAGACCGCGACGACCGGCTTGGTGAGGACGCCGATCACCTTGGCGGACCAGCCTACGGAGGCGGTCGCGGCGGTCGCCGCCACGGCCGTCTTGCCGCCGAACGCCAGGGACAGCGTGAAGCCGACGGGGACGGGAACCAGGGCGAGCCCGACGAGGAGACGTTCGGCGGGGACGACGACCTCGCCGGGGCGGCCGTGACCGTCGCAGCGGGCGCAGCCGCGGATGTGCCGGGCGATGCGTTTGCGCCACACCGAGTCGGGTTGCCCGCTCCAGCGTGCGGTGACGCGGCCCAGGTCGGAGCAGGAGGAGTCGAGGGCGCGGACGATGCCGCGCGCGGTCTCCAGCCGGGCCTTCATCCGCTGGACGCGTACGGCGGCGTGCTGTCGGCTGATGCCGACGGCGGAGGCGAGTTCGCGTCGGGTGAGTTCGCCCGCGACCTCCAGCCACCACAGCGACAACAGCTGCCGGTCCTCGTCGTCGAGCCAGCGGACCGCTTCCGCGACCTCCTTGCGCTGCCCCTCCAACTGCAGCCGCAGCACGGTCAGTTCGGCGAAGTCGGCGGCATCGTGGGCGTCGTGGTCGTCGAGCTGGTCGGCGGTGCGGCGGCGCGCCCGGTCCCGTATCTGTCGCATCGCGATCGCGACCAGCCAGGAACGGAAGCTGTCCGGATCACGCAGTGTGTCGAGATTGCCGACGGCGCGCAGCATGGTCTCCTGCACGACGTCGTCGACGTCGGCGTGGCCGTTGAGGGCCCGGCCGACGATGTTGTAGACGAGCGGCAACCAGCCCTCGACCAGCTCGTCGAGGGCGCGCCGGTCCCCCGCCTGCGCGGCCGCGATGGTGGCGCGCCACTGCCGCCCGTCCACGTACGTCCCCTTCGGTCCCGCTGGGCTCACCCTGTTCACTCGGCTGTGTTCCGTACCTTCTCAGCCATCGCTCCGACCTGGGGAACCTCCGAGGCGGAGATCACACCGCGCACACTGCTCATACGGCTCGCTCCTGTATGTGGGGAGACAGGGGTGCCTACGGAGACGGTGTGGAGGCGGCGGGGATAACAGTTTTCCGGTCCCATCCGCCGGTGAGGGCCTCCAGCCGCTTGATCCGCCGCCGTACGACGTACAGCGGGATCACCCCGAGGACGCCGAACGACATGTCGATCACGGTCCACCAGAAGGGGATGCCCCGGATCGGCCCGCAGATCAGGGCCAGCGGGATGATCCCCGCGCAGGCGATCATGCCGAACTCGATGACCCAGATGTTGCGCACCGGATCGCGGTAGGGGCCGTAGAAGGACACCGCGATCACCAGGTGCGCGAAGGCCAGCCAGTCCGTGCCGTACAGGAGAAAGGGGTACTCGGCGTCGGCCTCGTCGAGCCCCGCCCGTACGCGCTCGATCCACTCGACGAGCGCCGGCAGGTACTCCCCGACGGACAGCGACCGCAACAACTCCTCGGTCCAACGCAGCTCGTGGACCAGGGGGAAGGCCGTGGCGCCGCTCAGCACCAGACAGACCACGAAGAAGACCAGCCACGCACGGATGCCCTTGAGCAGGGCGGCTCTGTCGCTCATGCGGTGAGCGTACGCCCCCACTTGAACGTGTTCAAAAGTGGGGGCCCGGCACCGGGCCGGGCCCCACGGGAACGCGTCGAACCGTCAGCCGCCGGGGATCGAGCGGATCGCGGCGATGTCGAACTGCAGGCGCACCTTCTCGCTCACCATGGCGCCGCCCTCCGCGAGCCGCTGGTTGTAGGTGAGGCCCCATTCGGAACGATTGATGGTGGTGGTCCCGTCGAAACCGACCCGCTCGTATCCGAACGGGTCCATGACGTGCCCTATGTAGGTGAGTTCCAGATCGACGGGGCGGGTGATGCTCTTGATCGTGAGTTCACCGGCCATGCGGTAGACATCGTTGCCGACGAGCCGCACAGCCGTACTGACGAAGCGCATACGCGGATAAGTCGCGGCATCCAGGAAATCACGACCCATCAAATGGGCGTCGCGCTGTTCCACTCCGGTGTCGACGGACGCGGTGGACAGCACTATCTCGGCGCGTGAACGCGAGGGATCACGGCCGTCGAAATAGAGCCGGCTCTGATATTCGGTGAACGCCCCGCGCACGGTCGTGACCAGGGCGTGCCGGACGGAGAAACCGATACGACTGTGCGCCGCGTCGATCATCCATTCGCCGGTCAGCATCGCGAGGGCGGGGTCGGTCGTACCGTCGGGAGCGAATGCCGCGGACTCGTGGGGGAGTTGCGCGGCTGTGGGGGCTGCCGGGCGGCGCAGGGACGCAGCACGGGTGAACAGGTTCATGATTCACGTAACTACGGCACGGCGGGATGTGCCGCAACCCTTCGTCGGCGGATCCATCAGGCCCGAATCGACCCCGAAAAGCTGATAAAACGCCACCGCGCGGCAGACCATTGCATTATCTCCACAGGGCGGTCACGAATGTCCCGCCGCAATTCGCCCCGGAACGACCCGAAGAGAAACGGAGTCATCCGGAGTCGCGCGCAGTCAGGTCGTGCTCCTCGGCAGCAGTCCACGGGCGAGGGTGTCGCGGGCGGCCTCCAGATGCCGGCCCGCCCGTGCGAGCGAGACCTCGTGGTGGCCGGGGAACAGCGCGTCCACGTCGAGCGCGGCCAGCCGGTTCAGACTGGCCGCGTACTCGGGGACCCGGCAGTCGTGCAGGTTCTGGAGCGAGATGCGGCCCCCGGTGAAGACACAGTCCCCGGAGAAGAGCGCCTGGTGGCCGGGGGTGCGCAGGTGGTAGCAGAGGTGGCCGTCGGCATGACCGGGCGTCGCGACGGCACGCAGGACCACGCCGCCGCCGAGGTCGATCTCCGCGCCGTCGGACAGGGCCTCGACCTCGGGGCAGGGGGCGAAGGTGTAGTCGGCCGGGTAGTACCCGGACGCCTTTCCCCGGTCCAGACTGACGCCCGCCTCGTCGCCCGCCGCGATCCACCCCCTGGCCTCGGCACCGGCCAGCACACGCAGTCCGGGCAGCCGTTCGGCGAGCGCGGCGGCGCCGCCCGCGTGGTCGGCGTGGCCGTGGGTGAGGAGGAGATGCCGGGGGTCGGCGCCGGTGGCCCGCACGGCGCGCACGATCGCCTCGGCGGACCGTCCGGCACCGGCGTCCACGAGCGCGCTGTGCCGGGTGCCGCGCACCAGATAGACATGACAGTCCAGCGGATCGCTGAGATCGAACCCGTACGCTCCGCTGGCGACGAGCGTGACATGGTCGGTCAGCCGCATGACGGCCCTCCTGCGTTCGACACCGACGAGGACGACGAGGCCGACGAGGCCGTCCCCAGCCATCCCTCGCCTTCTCCAACGCCGGCACCACCCCGAAGTGACCCTTCAACCCCCGGCACGCTCCCCAGTCGCCCCGGCGCCCCCAGGCGCGCCCCAACCGCTCCCCCGACGTGCCGGGGCCCGCCCTACAGACCCACGATCCCGTTCCACCGCCGCGCGAACTCACGGCGTTCCCCCGACGTGATGTCCCGGGCGACGGCGAGCCGGGCGCGCATGGCATCGTCCGGGAAGATCAGGGGGTCCTCGGCGAGGGCGGCGGTCTCCTCGTCCTTGGCGGAGGCCAGGACGTCGCGCGCCGCCGGGACCGGGCAGACGTAGTTGACCCAGGCCGCGAGCTCGGCGGCCACCTCGGGGTCGTAGTAGTGGTCGACCAGGCGCTCGGCGCTGGTCTTGTGGCGTGCGAGGTTGGGGACCATCAGGGACTCGGACCAGAGTTCGGCGCCCTCCTCGGGCACGACGAACCGGATGTCCGGGTCGTCGGCCTGGAGTTGGATGACGTCCCCGGAATAGGCCTGGCAGGCGAGGACGTCCCCACTGGAGAGGTCCTTGATGTAGTCGTTGCCGGTGAAGCGGCGGATGTGGCCGCCCCGGACGCGGGAGGCGACCTGGTCGCAGACGGTGTGGAAGTCGTCCGCCGTCCAGCGCGTGACATCGACTCCGTTGCCCTGCATCAGCAACGCGAACGCCTCGTCCAGCCCGGAGAGCAGGGTCACCCGCCCCTTGAGGTCGTCCGCCCACAGGTCGGCGACCCGGCGTATCTCGCGGCCCACCCTCCGCCGGTTGTACGCGATACCGGTGATCCCCGACTGCCACGGCACGGTGAAGGCCCGGCCGGGGTCGAAGGCGGGCGACCGGAGCTGCGGATCCAGATGACGGCTGACGTTCGGCTGCCGGGCCCGGTCCATCTCCTGCACCCATCCGAGCCGTACGAACCGGGCGCACATCCAGTCGCTGACGACCACGAGGTCACGGCCGGTCTGCTGGTGGTTCATCAGCGCCGGGCTGATCTTGCCGAAGAACTCGTCGTTGTCGTTGATCTCCTCGACGTAGTCGACGGCGATCCCGGTGCGCTCCTCGAACGCCTCCAGGGTCGGCCGCCGGGTGTCGTCCTCGTCGTCCGTGTCGATGTAGAGCGGCCAGTTCGACCAGCTCAGCCGCTTGTCCCGGGCCGAGAGGTCGACCCCGGCCCGGTCGCCCGGCGCCACGTAGGCGGCGGGCACACCGCACCCGGTCAGTACACCGAGAGACGCGCCCGCGCCCAGCAGGGAGCGACGCGTGAGCATGCCCTTTTGGCCCCCCGCGCCCCGATGGGCCGAAGGCCCAAAAGGGGCGCGGGGAACTGCGCGACCAGCCACAACCAACCCTCAGCCGTCGACGAACCCTCAGTCCAACGACGTCATCACGTGCTTGATCCGCGTGTAGTCGTCGAACCCGTAGCCCGACAGGTCCTTGCCGTACCCGGACTTCTTGAACCCGCCGTGCGGCATCTCCGCGACCAGCGGGATGTGCGTGTTGATCCACACACACCCGAAGTCCAGCGCCTTCGACATCCGCATGGCCCGCCCGTGGTCCTTCGTCCACACCGACGACGCCAGCGCGTACTCCACGCCGTTCGCCCACTCGACGGCCTGTCCCTCGTCGGAGAAGGACTGCACGGTGATGACCGGTCCGAAGACCTCCCGCTGGATGATCTCGTCGTCCTGCTTCAGCCCGGAGACGACGGTCGCCGCGTAGAAGTACCCCTTGTCGCCGACCTGGTGGCCACCGGCCTCGACCTTGGCGTGGGCCGGCAGCCGCTCGATGAACCCGGCGACCTGCTTGAGCTGGTTGGGGTTGTTGAGCGGACCGAAGAGCACGTCCTCGTCGTCCGGCTGTCCCGTCTTCGTCTCGGCCGCCGCCTTCGCGAGCGCGGCCACGAACTCGTCGTGGATGCCCTCCTGGACGAGGACCCGGGTCGCGGCCGTACAGTCCTGCCCGGCGTTGAAGAAGCCCGCCACCGAGATGTCCTCGACGGCCTTGGCGATGTCGGTGTCGGCGAAGACGACGACCGGCGCCTTGCCGCCCAGCTCCAGGTGGACCCGCTTGAGGTCCTTGGACGCGGACTCGGCGACGGACATACCGGCCCGCACGGACCCGGTGATGGACGCCATGGCCGGGATCGGGTGCTCGACCATCAGCCGGCCGGTGTCACGGTCACCGGTGATGACGTTGAAGACGCCCTTGGGCAGGATCGACCCGATGATCTCGGCGATCAGCACGGTCGACGCGGGCGTCGTGTCCGACGGCTTCAGCACGACGGTGTTGCCCGCGGCGATCGCCGGCGCGAACTTCCACACGGCCATCATCATCGGGTAGTTCCACGGCGCGACCTGGGCACAGACGCCTACCGGCTCACGGCGCACGATCGAGGTCATGCCCTCCATGTACTCGCCGGCCGAGCGCCCCTCCAGCATCCGCGCGGCGCCCGCGAAGAAGCGGATCTGGTCCACCATCGGCGGGATCTCCTCGGAGCGGGTCAGCCCGATCGGTTTGCCCGTGTTCTCCACCTCCGCCGCGATGAGCTCCTCGGCCCGCTCCTCGAAGGCGTCGGCGATCTTCAGCAGGGCCTTCTGGCGCTCGGCAGGGGTCGTGTCCCGCCAGCCCGGGAACGCGGCCTCGGCGGCGGCCATCGCCGCGTCGACGTCGGCCTGTCCGGACAGCGGCGCGGTCGCGTAGGCCTCGCCCGTCGCGGGGTTGACCACCTCGGTGGTCCGTCCGTCGACGGCGTCACGGAATTCACCATCGACGTAGTTTCGTAGCTTGCGCAGTCGACCCAGCTCGGTGCTCACTGCCGGCCCTCCAGGTGGGGTGTCCAGGTTGGGGTGTCCATCCTTTGAGACACCACCCTAATCCGCCGCCCCACGTTTTCAACACCCCCGACACCTCGCTGACTGCGAAATCCGCAAGCTACAACCCCGTAAACAACGAATTTCATCGGTTCAGCCTTGCGGAACTGTCGAGACGTCGTGCACAGTGAGGCCGTGGCCAGTCGAAGCGCAGACCCGAAGGACTCCAGGGACTCCCGGGAGCCCAGGAACGGCACTCCTCAGTTGGACGCCGTCTCCCTCGCCATCGTCGAGCAGCTGCAGGAGGACGGCCGACGGCCGTACGCCGCGATCGGCAAGGCCGTCGGCCTCTCCGAGGCGGCGGTGCGCCAACGCGTGCAGAAGCTGCTCGACCAGGGCGTGATGCAGATCGTCGCCGTCACCGACCCGCTTACCGTGGGCTTCCGGCGCCAGGCGATGCTCGGCATCCACGTCGACGGCGACCTGGATCCGGTGGCGGACGCGCTGACGGCCATGTCGGAGGTGGAGTACCTCGTGATCACCGCCGGCTCCTTCGACCTGCTGGCGGAGATCGTCTGCGAGGACGACGACCACCTCCTGGAGGTCATCAACAAGCGCATCCGGACCCTGCCCGGCGTGCGGTCGACGGAGAGCTTCGTCTATCTCAAGCTCAAGAAGCAGACCTACATGTGGGGAACCCGATAACCGTGAGGACGCGATAACCGTGAGCCCCAAGGACCTCAGCCAGACCGCGTACGACCACCTGTGGATGCACTTCACCCGCATGTCCTCGTACGAGAACTCCCCGGTCCCCACCATCGTCCGGGGCGAGGGCACGTACATCTACGACGACAAGGGCAAGCGGTACCTCGACGGTCTCGCCGGTCTCTTCGTGGTCCAGGCGGGCCACGGCCGCACCGAGCTCGCGGAGACCGCGTTCAAGCAGGCGCAGGAGCTGGCCTTCTTCCCGGTGTGGTCCTACGCCCACCCGAAGGCCGTCGAACTGGCGGAACGTATCGCCTCGTACGCGCCCGGCGATCTGAACAAGGTCTTCTTCACCACCGGCGGCGGCGAGGCGGTCGAGACCGCCTGGAAGCTCGCCAAGCAGTACTTCAAGCTCCAGGGCAAGCCGACCAAGTACAAGGTCATCTCCCGCGCGGTCGCCTACCACGGCACCCCGCAGGGCGCCCTGTCCATCACCGGCCTGCCGGCCCTGAAGGCCCCCTTCGAGCCGCTGGTGCCGGGCGCGCACAAGGTCCCGAACACCAACATCTACCGGGCTCCGTACTTCGGCGACGACCCGGAGGCCTTCGGCCGCTGGGCCGCCGACCAGATCGAGCAGCAGATCCTCTTCGAGGGCCCCGAGACGGTCGCGGCCGTCTTCCTGGAGCCGGTGCAGAACGCGGGCGGCTGCTTCCCGCCGCCACCCGGCTACTTCCGGCGGGTCCGCGAGATCTGCGACCAGTACGACGTGCTGCTGGTGTCGGACGAGGTCATCTGCGCCTTCGGCCGGCTCGGCACGATGTTCGCCTGCGACAAGTTCGGCTACGTGCCGGACATGATCACCTGCGCCAAGGGCATGACCTCGGGCTACTCCCCGATCGGCGCCTGCGTCATCTCGGACCGCATAGCCGAGCCCTTCTACAAGGGCGACAACACCTTCCTGCACGGCTACACCTTCGGCGGCCACCCCGTCTCCGCGGCCGTCGGCCTCGCCAACCTCGACCTGTTCGAGCGCGAGAAGCTCAACCAGCACGTCCTCGACAACGAGGCGGCCTTCCGATCCACGCTGGAGAAGCTCCACGACCTGCCGATCGTCGGCGACGTCCGCGGCAACGGCTACTTCTACGGAATCGAGCTGGTCAAGGACAAGGCGACGAAGGAGAGCTTCGACGACGGCGAGACCGAGCGGATCCTCTACGGCTTCCTGTCGAAGAAGCTGTTCGAGAACGGCCTCTACTGCCGTGCCGACGACCGCGGCGACCCGGTCGTCCAGCTCGCCCCGCCGCTGATCTCCGACCAGTCGACCTTCGACGAGATCGAACAGATCCTGCGCGCGACGCTGACGGAGGCGTGGACGCTGCTGTAGTCGCGGCACGAAACCCTCCGGTACCGAGACCCGCCGGGCACCGAGCCCCGCCGACGACAAGGCCCTCCGACGGCCGCACGGCAACGGCCTTTCAAACGGCCCGGGACGCCCCCATCCGAGTGAGATGGGGGCGTCCCGGGCCGTGTGCTGTCCGCCCCCTGCCGCCCCGACTCCCTAGCGTGCCCCTGTAACCGATCGGCCCTGCCTTCGTTCCCCCGGGCGGGGGGCTCCCCCGGCAATCCTGATCCGAACCGAGGTGTACGCCCATGGTGGCCCCGCCGGACAACGACGTGCTCTGGGCACGTGGTCTGACCTACGCGCACGACGGCTCGCCCGCCCTGCACGGTGTGTCGATGGGGGTCCGGGAGGGCGAGATCCTCGCCGTCACCGGCCCGCGCGGCAGCGGCAAGACCACCCTCCTGCGGTGCCTGTCCGGACAGCTGCGGCCCCAACGGGGAGAGGTCTGGTTCAACAGCGTCCCCGTGCACACGATGGGCGCGCACGCCCGGGAACGGCTGCGCCTGGACCGCTTCGGCTGGATCGACCCCGAGCCGGTTCTCGTCCCCGAGCTGAACGCCTGGGAGAACACCGCCCTGCCCCTGCTGCTGCGCGGCACCGGCCGGCGGGCCGCGAAGGCCGCCGCGCTGGAGTGGCTGGAGCGCCTCGACATCCGCGACACGGCCCGCAAGCGGCCGCACGCGCTCCTGCAGTCGGAGCGCCAGCGCGTGGTGGTGGCCCGCGCCCTGGTCTGCGCCCCCACCGTCCTCTTCGCGGACGAACCGACCGCGCCGCTCCACCGCGCCGAACACACCCACGTCCTGCGCACCCTCACCACGGCGGCGCGCTCCCACCACATCACGGTCGTCCTCGCCACCCACGACCCCGACACTGCCGCTCTCGCGGACCGTACGGTGTCCCTCCTGGACGGCCGCCACGTGAGGACGGTCCACCTGCCCGGCGCCGCGGAGTCCGTGAGCCGTATCCCCGCCGACCGGCCCCGCCGCACCGGGACACCCGGGACGGCCCCCGACACCCCGGTCGACGTGAGCCTCCCCACCCCGGAGACGCCGGTCCACACCGCGCCCGAAGCCGCACCGACCACCACTGCGGAGGCGGGCCGCCCCGCACCCCGAGAGCCCCGGCCGACCACCCCGAAAGGGGTCGCCTCCCCAGCCCGGGCAGCCCGCTCCACGGCCGCGGAGCCGAGCCGCCCCGCAACCGAGGACCAACCCCGGACACCCGCCGACGAAGAGACCCACCAGCCTGCCGAAACCACCGCCCGACCGGCCCCCACCACAGAAGTGGGCCGCCCCGCAGCCGAAGGCGAAGCACGGCCACCCGGCGACGGGAAGGCCCACCCACCTGCCGAAACCGACGGCGAGCCGGCCGGGGCGCGCTCCGCCACCGACGGGGAAGGCCGGGCAGCGTGCTCGCTCTCCGTCTAGCCCGCCGGGCGCACCCCGTGGTCCAGCTCCGCCGGCTGCTCGTGGCCGCGGCCGCCGGCGGCACCGGCTTCCTGCTGCTCTGCGCCCTCGGGCACGCCCTGGCCCACCCCCACGCCCCGTCCGGCTCGGCGCTCCGCCTGGCCTGGTGCGCGGCGCCCGCCGCCGCCACCGTGTACTTCGCGGTGACGGTGGCCCGCACCGACCCCGGCACCCGCCCCCGCCCCGGCCTCTCCGCGATCGGCCTCGGCCCCGGTCGGCTCATGGCCATCTCAGCGGTCACCACGGCGCTGTCCACCGTCCTCGGCTCCCTCCTCGCCCTCCTCTTCTTCCTCCACCTGCGCGGCGACCTCACCGGCCTCCCCTTCGACGGCGCTGCCACCGACCTCCTCGCCGCCGACCGCCCCCTTCCCCTCCCCGCCACCCTGACCCTCCTCGCCCTCGTGCCGGCCGTCGCCTCCGTCACCACCGCGCTCGTCCTGCGCCCCAAGGACACCGGGGCCAGGCCCACCGGCCCCCGGACCCGCTTCATGGCGTACGACACCTTCGCGATCGCCCGCCGCGCCGCGCCCTCGGCGGGCGCCACCAAGTACGAGGAGAAGTTCGACGAGGAAGAGTCCGACGAGGAGGGCGCGACCGCCCCCGGGGCTGCCCAGGAGCCGCCGGAACCACCGGCTCCGCGCCCCGCCCCCGGCGGTCTCCCCTGGGGCGTCGCCGTGCTCGCCGTCGGCCTCGCCCTCGAGACCTACGCCGGCCGGTTCGACGACGGCACCGGCCTCACCCTCCCCGGCGGCTTCGCGGACAGCCCCGCAGGTGTCCTCGGCGGCTGGCTGCTCACCGCACTCGGGTTGATCCTCACCGGGCCCGGCCTCACCCACCTCACCGGACGCCTGCTCCAGTCCGTACGCCCCGGCGCACTGCGCCTCCTCTCCGGGCGCGTGCTGCAGGAGGACGCCCGGCGCATCGGGCGCCCGCTCGGCGTGGTGTGCGCGGTGGCCTCCGGCGCGTACGCCATGGTGACGCTGGCCTCCGGCGTGCGCCCCACCGTCGGCCCACTCGCCTCGCTGGGGGCGCTCGTGGTGGCCGGCTGCGCCGTGCTCACGCTCGCGACAGCCGCCGTCGAGGCCCGGCGGGCGCACGCGGACACCACGGCCGCGCTGGTGCGTATGGGGGCGCCCCGAGCGCTGCCCCGACAGGCGGCCCTGCTCCGCGCGGGCGCCCTGCTCGCCGTGTTCGGCCCCCTGACCTGGACGATCGCCGAGCTGGCGGCGCTCCCGCTGGCCGCCTGAAAACTCGTACGAAAAAAGTTCGCGCGCGGCGATGAGTTTCGCGGGGGCCCTCGGTCTACCCCTGCGAACAGACCGGAACGCATACGACGGATACGGGAGAGACCTCGCCATGTACCAGCAGATGATCTTCGTGAACCTGCCCGTGAACGACCTCGACGCCTCGAAGAAGTTCTTCACGGAGCTCGGCTACTCGCTCAACCCGCAGTTCAGCGACGAGAACGCGGCCTCCGTCGTGATCAGCGACACCATCGTGGCGATGCTCCTCACCAAGCCGTTCTACGCGACCTTCACCACGAAGGAGATCGCGGACGCCACGAAGACCAGCCAGGTGATGCTCTGTCTGAGCGCCGAGAGCCGCGAGAAGGTCGACGAGCTGGTCGAGAAGGCGGTCGCCGCCGGCGGCACCGCCTCGGACAAGGTCCAGGAAATGGACTTCATGTACGGCCGCGCCTTCGACGACCTCGACGGCCACACCTGGGAGGTCGTATGGATGGACCCGTCGGCGATCGAGGGCTGAGGACCCCGCTCGTCCACCGCGTACCCCCGCGCCCGTCAGGGGCGCGGGGAACTGCGCGAGCAACCCCCACCCACCCGCAGCCGCCAAGCACAGTCGCCCCCACCCCCATAGGCGCCCGGCCCGCCCAGCGGAGCGCAATAGCATGGGCGGGGTGCAGACGATGCCCGCCCACGCGGCCCACCACGACGACCACGAGATCGAGACGATCGAGGAGTTCGACGCGACCGTCTCCGCGCGCGGCTCCCTCGCCGGATTCAGGGTCCAGGCCGTCGATCTGACGGACCGTACGCGCGAACTGCTCGCCACCGACACGGCGGAAGCCGTCTTCCTCGGCTGCCCGATGCGACCGGAGGCGGCGGCGAAGATACGCACGGACGGCGCCCTGGTCTTCCCGCCCGTCCCCGGCCTACCGTTCGACCCGTACCGGGGCCTGCTCTACTCCCCCGACGAACTCTTCGCGTCCCTGTCCGACGGCGGTTACGAGGCCACGCCCGACGCCCTCGCCTACGCCTGGTTCCAGCGCACCAAGGCCGACCGGGACGTCTACGCCTCCATGCTGCGCGCCGTCCACGACGACTCCGTCTCGGACGCCCTCGACGAACTCCTCTCCGGTGCCCGGGTGGTGGGCGTGATGGGCGGCCACGCGATGGCACGCGGCACGGAGGCGTACGAGGGCGCCGCCCGCCTCGGCCGCACCCTGGCCCGCTCGGGCCTGACGGTCGCCACCGGCGGCGGTCCGGGCGCGATGGAGGCGGCGAACCTGGGCGCCTACGCGGCCCCGTACGACGACGAGATGCTCGCCGAGTCGCTGCGACTGCTGGCGAAGGCACCGAAGTTCACCCCGTCGATCACCGACTGGGCGAGCGCCGCCTTCGAGGTGCGCACCCGCTGGCCGAGGGGCGGCACCTCCGTCGGCGTCCCCACCTGGTTCTACGGCCACGAGCCGCCGAACCCGTTCGCGTCGCACATCGCCAAGTACTTCGCCAACGCCACCCGCGAGGACGGTCTCCTCGCCCGCTGCGGCGCCGGCGTCGTCTTCCTGCCCGGGGCCGCCGGAACCGTCCAGGAGATCTTCGACAACGCGACCCCCAACTACTACGAGTCGCGCGGCGAACCGACCCCCATGGTCCTCGTGGACCGGGAACATTGGACGGAGAGGCTGCCGACCTGGCCGCTGCTGCGATCGCTGGCGCGGGGCCGTTCGATGGAGTCCCGGATGGCCCTCGTCGACCGGATCGAGGAGGCGCCGGAGGCCCTGGCACGACTCGGCGACCGTCCAAACACTTCTTCGGATTGACATGACTTATGGCGCGCTTATAAACCTGTGAGGCACATGGGGAGGCCGCTCCCCCGGCGGCCCTCCGTCACCCCCACTCCCCTGTGCTTCCCGTGAAGGGCAAACGTGTCCATATCTCCCCGTAGCGCGCGGACTTCGCGCTCCATCGGTGTTGCTTTCGCCTCCGTCGCACTTGTGCTCGGTGTCGCGGGCAACGCCATGGCATGCAGCATCAAGGACTTCTCCGCCGTCGCCGAGTGCGACGGCGACGAGGGCGTCATCCGGGTGACCGACGTGGACCCGCTGGGCGTCAAGGCCGAGATCACGGTCTACCTGGAGAACAACGGCGCCGACCTGCGCATGGTCGGCAGCCGGACGATCAAGGACTCCACCGCCAAGGGTGTCACCGTCACCTTCGACGAGGACTGGGAGCCGAACGCCGAGTACCGCATCCACGTCGAGGCGAAGGGCTACGTCGACGAGGACCTGCCGATCCTGGTGGCCCCCGCCGACGCCTGCACGGCCGAAGCCATCACCCCGCCGGCCGCGTCCGAGGCCCCGGGGAAGTCCACCGACGACAAGGGCAAGGAGAAGCAGAAGGAGAAGGACGAGGAGACGGGGCAGGAGAAGGGGCAGGACGAGGGCGAGCCGTCCCGGACCAAGACGGACCCCACGCCGTCCGCGTCCGAGGGCACCGTCCCCGCGGGTTCGAACGGCGACAACGCCCCCTCCCCCGAGGGTGACTCGGGCCTCGCCGAGACCGGTGGCGACTCCAACACCGGCACGATCGCCGGTGCCGCGGCGGCCCTGGTCGCCCTCGGCGCCGGTGCCGTGTACTACAGCATGCGGCGGCGTGGAGCCTCCACCCGCTGACCCAGGTCCGTCAGGACCGTGGCTCGTACCCCTTCACCACGGGGTACGGGCCACCCGCTGTTCCAGGCGCGCACCGCGAAGCACGAGCCACCCGCTGTTCCGGGAGCACTCACCCGAACGTGGCCCGCCGCAGCCAGAAGTCCAGCAGCTCCCGGTCCCCCAGCACCTCCAACTCCCCACCGTCCGGCGGCAGTCGGCGATAGAAGGCGAGCAGCACCTCGGTGAGCGGGCCGCGCAGCGCCACCGTCGCCTTCTCATGGCCGCGCCGCCAGCGCACCACGTCCTCGGTCAGCTCGACCACCCTCCCCCACCCTTCGGGCGGGGGGACCCCCATCTCGCTCCGCTCGGCGTCGACTTCAGCGGACGTGTCGGTGGCGTGGAGGTGGATGCTGCGCCCCGGGCCGCGCAGTTCGACCGCCTCGTCGTGCGGCATGGTCCGCTGCACGAACTCGACGATCTCCAGCCACTCGTCGATGGCGTCCGCGGCGATCTCCGGCGCCACCTCGACCGCCCGTCCGACGGTGAGCGCGGCATCGGCCCCGTGGACGACCTGCTCGTGCGCCATCCGACGGGCCCAGAACCCCGCGCTGTGCTCCCACCCCCACGACCACACGGGCGCCTCGGGACCCGCCTCGCGCAGTGCGGTTACGGTCATCGCCCCGCTCTCCGCCAGCCACGCGTCCAGCGCGGCCGGGTCCCCCTGCCGCTCCGGCCCCTCGTGGAGCGGGACGTCCGTCTCGGGGACCTCCTCCTTCGCCCGGGTCCGTACGTTCAGTTCGACCCAGCGCAGGGCGCCTCCGGTGTGCCGCAGCAGCTGTTCCAGCGACCAGTCGGGGCAGGTCGGCACGGTCGCCGACAGATCGGCCCCGGAGGTCACGAGGTCCCGCAACTTCCGTACCTGGAGCTCGATCTCGGCACAGTAGCGCTCATGCCGCGCCCGGGGTTCTTGCGTAAGCATCGCCATGGTGCCGCACCTTATGCGGCGGCACCGGCTCCCAGCACGACGATTTCGGCCTCGTCGAAGCTCACGCCGACGTCCTCCCCGGGCTCGGGCGCGTCCCGCAGCGCGCACGCCGCCTCCAGTCGCGGCGCGCCCTCCGGCTGGAGGTGCAGGGCGACATGCGTGCCCCGGAACGTGCGGGCGGCCACCGTGCAGCGCAGCCCGCCGGCCGCGTCCACCAGCCGTACGCCGGCGGGCCGCACGAGCAGCGCGCACGCCCCCTGCGGCGAACCCTCCGGCACCGGGACCTTGCCCCACACCGTGTCCGCCGTCTGCCCGGTCACCGTCGCCTCCACCACGTTGTCGAAGCCGAGGAAGCGGGCCACGAACTCGTCCGCCGGCCGCCGCCACACCTCAAGGGGCGTACCGGACTGGGCGATCCGCCCGTCCCGCATCACCACGACCCGGTCGGCCAGCACGAACGCCTCGCCCTGGTCGTGCGTGACCGCCAGCACGGTCGTCCCCAACTCCCCGAACAGCTCACGGAGTTCGACGACCAGACGCTCCCGCAGCGACCGGTCCAGCTGCCCCAGGGGCTCGTCGAGCATCAGCAGCCGGGGGCTCGGTGCGAGGGCTCGCGCCAGCGCGACCCGCTGCTGTTCACCGCCGGACAGCTCGCCGACGCGCCGCCGCCCGGCCCCGGGCAGTCCGACCAGCTCCAGCAACTCCCGTACGCGTAGGGCCCGTTCGTCCTTCGTCGCGCCGTGCATTCGGGGCCCGAAGGCGACGTTGCCGGCCACGTCCCGCTGGGGGAAGAGCTGGTGGTCCTGGAACATCAGACCGATACCCCGCTTGTGGGCGGGCACGCCGCGTTGGTCCCGCCCGCCGAGCGACACCCGCCCGCCGTCGAGGGGTTGCAGCCCGGCGACCACCCGCAGCAGCGTCGACTTGCCGCTGCCGCTGGGCCCCAACACACACACGATCTCGTGCTCGGCGACCTCCAGGTCGACCCCGTCGAGCACGGGCCGACCATCGAACCTTACGGTCGCGCCCTCCAGCCTGAGCAACATCAGAACTCCCCCGTGCGATCGGTACGGAGGCGTTCCAGCACCAGCAGGGCCACCGCGCACACCACCATCAGAATCGTCGAAAGGGCCATCGCCTGGCCGTAGTTGAGCTCACCGGGCCGTCCGAGCAGCCGTGCCACGGCGACCGGCAGCGTCGGATTGTCGGCGCGCGCGATGAACACGGTCGCCCCGAACTCCCCGAGCGAGACGGCGAAGGCGAACCCGGCCGCGACCAGCGACGCCCGCCGCACCATGGGCAGATCGACCTCGCGCCACACCCGCCACGGCGACGCCCCGAGCACGGCCGCGGTCTCCCGCAGCCGTTCGTCCACCGCGCGAAGCACGGGCAGCATGATCCGTACGACGAAGGGGACGCCGACCAGGGCCTGGGCGAGCGGTACAAGGATCCAGGACGACCGCAGGTCCAGCGGCGGCTCGTCCAGCGCGATCAGAAATCCGAACCCGACCGTCACCGCGGACACCCCGAGCGGCAGCATCAGCAGCGCGTCGAAGCCCCGGACGAGCCGTCCCGCGCGCCGGGTGAGCGCGGCGGCGGCGAGTCCGCCGACGAGCAGGGCGATGACGGTCGCGACGGCCGCGTAGCGGAGCGAGTTGCCGACCGCCTCGATCGGCGGGACCAGGAAGATGCCGCTCTCGTCGCTGGTCAGCGCCTTGTAGGAGCCGAAGCCGGGTACGTCGAGCGACCGCTCCACCAGCACGCCCAACGGCAGCAGGATCAGCACGACGACGGTCGTGAGGACCGTGCCCAGCAGGGCCCACTGCCCCGCCCCGCGCGGCCGCCGGGCGGTGAGCGAGGCGTCCACCAGGCGCAGGGCGGTCTCCCGCCGCCGTACGGTCCAGGCGTGCACGGCGAGGATCAGCCCGACCGCGGCGAACTGCACCAGCGTCAGCACGGCGGCGGTGGTCAGGTCGAAGATCTCCGAGGTCTGGCGGTAGATCTCGACTTCGAGCGTGGAGAAGGTCGGCCCGCCGAGGATCTGCACCACCCCGAACGAGGTGAAGGTGAAGAGGAAGACCATCAGAGCGGCGGCGGCCACCGCCGGCGCGAGAGCGGGGAGGGTCACCTTGCGCCAGGCCGCGAGCGGGGAAGCGCCGAGCATCCGCGCGGCCTCCTCCTGCCGGGGGTCGAGCTGAGCCCAGAGGCCGCCGACGGTCCGTACGACGACCGCGTAGTTGAAGAACACATGAGCGAGGAGAATCGCCCAGACCGTTGTGTCGAGCCGTACGCCCCACAGCTCGTCGAAGAGCCCGCCGCGCCCGACCAGTGCCAGGAAGGCCGTTCCGACGACCACGGTCGGCAGGACGAACGGCACGGTCACGACCGCCCGCAGCAGCTCCTTGCCCCTGAAATCGAAGCGCGCGAACACATATGCGCCGGGGAGCGCGATCGCCAGCGTGAGCGCGGTCGAGACGAGCGCCTGCCAGGTGGTGAACCACAGCACGTGCCGGATCCCCGGGTCCCCCAGCACCTCCCCGATCCGCCCGAGGTCCCAGCTCCCGTCGGCCTTCAGCCCCCGGACGACGATCGCCGCCACAGGATGGGCGAAGAACAGCCCGAAGAAGACGACGGGCACCACCATGAGCCCGAGCCGGGCCGCGCCTCCTGGCCGACCGGAACCCGGTCGGCCAGGGCCGCGAGGTCGGCGGGACCGCCGCGGCGCGGCCACGGCGGTCCCGGCGGCTTCGGCCTCTGTGGTCCCGGCCGGCACGGCGGCCTCGTCTACTTCAGTACGAGCGAGGTCCACGACTTGACCCACTGGTCACGGTTCTTGGCGATCTTCTCCGGCGCCATGGTCTCGGGGTCCTTCGCCGCGGGCCCGTACTCGGTGAACTCGGCGGGCACGGACGCCCCTTCGACCACCGGGTACACGAACATGTTGAGCGGCATGTCCTCCTGGAACCGCTTCGAGATCAGGAAGTCGATCAGCGCCTTGCCGCCCTCGGCGTTCTTCGCGTCGCTCAGCAGCCCCGCGAACTCGATCTGCCGGAAGCAGGTGCCCTCGGCGACCCCGGTCGGCGCGGTCTTGGGCCGCGGCTCCGCGTAGACGACCTCGGCGGGCGGCGAGGAGGCGTACGACACGACGAGCGGCCGGTCACCGCCGGCCTTCTTGCCGTCCGTCGACCCGGAGAACTCCTGGTAGTAGGCCTGCTCCCAGCCGTCGACGACCTTCACACCGTTGGCCTTGAGCTTCTCCCAGTAACCCTCCCAGCCGCCGTCGCCGAACTCCGCGGCCGAACCGAGCAGGAATCCGAGCCCCGGCGAGGAGGTGGAGGCGTTCTCGGTGACGAGCAGATCCTTGTACTCGGGCTTGATCAGATCGGCGTAGGTGCTGGGCGGCTCGATCTTCTTCTCGCTGAAGTACGCCTTGTCGTAGTTGACGCAGATGTCACCGGAGTCGATGGGCGTGACCCGGTGCTCGTCCTTGTCCACCTGGTACTCGGCGCCGACCTTGTCGAGCCCCTTCGCCTCGTACGGCTGGAAGAGGCCGTTGTCGAGCGCGCGGGAGAGCAGTGTGTTGTCGACGCCGAAGAAGACGTCGCCCTGCGGGTTGTCCTTGGTCAGGATGGCCTGGTTGACGGCCTGCCCCGCGTCCCCGCTCTTGAGGACCTTGACCTTGTACCCGGACTCCTTCTCGAACGCCTTCAGCACGTCCTTGGAGTAGGCGAAGGAGCCGTGGCTGACGAGGGTGACGGTCTTGGAACCGCCGTCGGAGCCGGTGTCGTCCGAGGACGAGCCGCACGCGGACAGGGTGACAAGCCCGAGGCCGACGGCCGCGGCGACGAACGTTCTGATGTGCACTGGATTCCTCCTGGAGTGACCAGGAAGAGACGCGGCCCTGCCCGGACCCCTCGGCGATGCCGAAGGCTCCCGGGCAGGGCGCAACAGCTTGAGTGATGACCGAACTTCCTACCCAGAATGACCTGGGCGAGGTTCAGAGGGTCTGCGGCCCGGATGCCGCACTCTCAGCGCTGTGGCGCTCCCCTGTCGGAATATGAAGATGTGTACGGAGGTCAGCGTACCCCGTGGCCGGATTCCGACTCCTGGCGGTGGCCTCCAGCCGTCCCTCCGGCTACCGCTCGGTGGCCGCCAGCTGACCGCACGCCCCGTCGATCTCCTGCCCCCGGGTGTCCCGGACGGTCACCGGCACGCCATGGGCGGCGATGGCCTCGACGAACGCCTTCTCGTCCTCGGGCCGGGAGGCGGTCCACTTGGAGCCCGGTGTCGGGTTCAGCGGAATCAGGTTCACATGGACCGGCTTGCCCCTGAGCAGCCGACCCAGCCGGTCACCGCGCCACGCCTGGTCGTTGATGTCCCGGATCAGCGCGTACTCGATGGACAGCCGACGCCCGGACCTGGCCGCGTACTCCCACCCGGCGTCCAGGACCTCGCGCACCTTCCACCGGGTGTTCACGGGGACGAGCGTGTCACGCAGTTCGTCGTCCGGAGCGTGCAGGGAGATGGCGAGCCGGCACTTGAAGCCCTCGTCGGAGAACCGGTGGATGGCGGGCACCAGCCCGACGGTCGACACGGTGATCCCGCGCTGCGACAGCCCCAGCCCGTCCGGCTCCGGATCGGTGAGCCGGCGGATGGCCCCGACGACCCGGTTGTAGTTGGCGAGCGGCTCGCCCATCCCCATGAAGACGATGTTGGAGAGCCGCGCGGGCCCGCCGGGGATCTCCCCGTCCCTGAGCGCCCGCATCCCGTCGACGATCTGATGGACGATCTCGGCGGTGGACAGGTTCCGGTCGAGCCCGGCCTGCCCGGTGGCACAGAACGGGCAGTTCATCCCGCACCCGGCCTGCGAGCTGATGCACATGGTGACCCGGTCCGGGTACCGCATGAGCACCGACTCGACGAGCGTCCCGTCGAACAGCCGCCACAGCGTCTTGCGCGTGGTCTCCTGGTCCGTCGACAGATGCCGCACGACCGTCATCAGCTCCGGAAGCAGCGCCTCCTGGAGCTTCGTCCGCGCACCGGCGGGGATGTCGGTCCACTGCTCCGGGTCGTGCGCGTACCGCGCGAAGTAGTGCTGCGACAGCTGCTTGGCGCGAAACGGCTTCTCCCCGATCGCGGCAACAGCCTCCTTCCGCTCCACAGGCGAAAGATCAGCAAGATGCCGCGGCGGCTTCTTGGCTCCGCGGGGGGCGACGAATGTGAGTTCTCCGGGCTTCGGCATAACCCTCCCAGTGTCGCAGATCGACGAGAGTGACCCAGCGCACCAAGCATCCGCCCGCCTCACGATCCGCCCCAGCCCTGGCAGACGTGCCCGCGGCCCGTGGTGGGCCGCGGGCACGACGTTCAGGTCAGGCGCGCACCGCGTACTTCTCCGAGCACTTCGAGAAGTCGCCCTTCACCACGCACACCCACATCGTGTATCCGGTGTCCTCGGGCAGGTTGCCCGTGACGGTCACGGAGTAGGGGGAGGCATGGCCGCGGGTGGTCGCGACCCGGCCGGTGCTGAGATGGGCCTCGATCCCGTAGCCGTCCGCGAGGACGTCATAGGCGCTCAGGGCGTCGCCCGGTTCGCTGCCGCTGGGGTCCTTCTGCCACATGGCGTTCCCCGCCGCCTCGCCCCAGGAGTTGTTCCTGACGCCGATGACGGCGTCGCCCGAGGTGTTCGTCGAGTAACCGAAGCTGAAGCTGTCGGCCGCCGCGGCCGTACCCGCCCCGCCGATCACCGTCGTGGTCACGACGGCCAGTGTCGCGGCCAGCGCGCCGAGCCGAGCCTTCATATGTGTGCTCACGATCAGGCCTTGACGCCGATCTTCGAGGAGCACTTCGAGAAGGAGCCCTTCACCACGCACACCCACATCGACCACGTGGAGCCCTCGGTGAGGTTGCCCGAGGTCTCGTCGGAGTAGTTGGCACTGTGCCCGCGCGTCGTCGCGATGCGGCCGTCGCTGAGGTGGGCCTCGATCCCGTAGCCGTCCGGCAGGATGTCATCGGCGATCAGTGTGTCGCCGGTGGACCCGCCGCTCGGATCGGCCCGCCAGATGGCGTGACCCGCGGCCTCGCTCCAGGTGTTGTTGTTGACGGTGATGACGTAGTCCTTGGAACCGCTGATGTCGGCGTAGCTGAAGCTGAAGCTGTCCTCAGCAGCCGCCGGACCGGCCCCGGCCACCATCGTCGTGGCCACGACGGCCAGCACCCCCACGAGCGCTCCCGCCCTGGCCCTCACACGTGTCCTCATCTGTGCTCTCCCGTTGTTTTCCGCACTTGATCTTGTGGACCAGCACATACTGCAACACGTGGGCACGGACTTTGAGATCTTTTCCGGCCACAGGGAATCCGGACACGAATGAGGCCCGGCTGTCCTCTCGGGCAGGCAGCGGGCCTCATCGGCGATACGGCACGTCAGCGACGTACTTGATTTCGGTCAGTCGGGTCAGCCGGATCCCACGAACAGCACCAGCAGCAGCCACACCACGGGTGCCGTCGGCAGGAGGGAGTCCAGGCGGTCCATGATGCCGCCGTGGCCCGGCAGGAGCGTGCCCATGTCCTTGATGCCGAGGTCCCGCTTGATCATGGACTCGCCGAGGTCGCCCAGCGTGGCGCTGGCCGCGACGGCGAGACCGAGGAGAAGACCCTGCCACCAGGCGCCGTCGTCGATGACGAACTGCATGAGCAGCGCGCCCGCGACCATGGCGAAGGCGATCGCACCGAGCAGCCCCTCGCGGGTCTTGCCGGGGCTGATGCGGGGCGCGAGCTTGTGCCTGCCGAAGCGCCAGCCGACGGCGTACGCCCCCGTGTCGCTGACGATGGTCAGGACCAGATACAGCAGGACCCGCTGCGGCCCATCGTCGGCGGTGAGCATGAGCGCGACGAATGTGGCCAGGAACGGCACGTAGAAGGCCGCGAAGACCCCCGCCGTGACGTCCTTGAGGTAGTTCTCCGGCGGTTCCGTCATCCGCCAGACCAGGACGGCGAGCGCCGTGAGCGCCATGGCCACCCAGGCCCCCTCGGGCCCACGGACGTACCCGGCGACGACCATCGCGGCCCCGCCCACCGCGAGCGGTACGAGCGGCGCCTTGATGCCCTTGCGTTCCTGCAGGCGCGAGGTGAGCTCCCACAGCCCGACCACCACGGCGACCGCTATCACGCCGACGAACGCGGCCTTGACGATGAACAGGGACGCGACGATGACGGCCCCGAGCGCGACGCCGACCCCTATGGCGGCGCCCAGGTCACGGCCCGCGCTCTTCTTCTGCGGGGCGGGCTGTGGGGCGTCGGGCATGGGCTCCGGCTTCTGCGGCGCCGCCCCGTGGGGCTGCGCCGACGGCATCTCGTCACGGAACGGGGGGCCGGCCTGCCGAGCGGCCCCCCGGTCGTCGTCCTGGTTCCCGCCATGCGCGGGTACATCGGGCACGATGGGCATGGGGCGAGTCTGCTGGGCCTCAGGCGCATCGTACGGGGGACCCGCCGGGGCATGCCCCTGGACAGGTCCCCGGTCGGTCGGCGCCCAGTACCCGGCTTGTGGCGGCGCCCCCCAGGAAGAGTCGTTCATCAGACCTCGAGGAGCTCCGCTTCCTTGTGCTTGAGCAGCTCGTCCACCTGGGCCACGTACTTCGCGGTGGTGTCGTCGAGCTCCTTCTCCGCACGGCGGCCCTCGTCCTCGCCGACCTCGCCGTCCTTGACGAGCTTGTCGATCGCGTCCTTGGCCTTGCGGCGGACCGAGCGGATGGACACCTTGGAGTCCTCCGCCTTGCTCTTGGCGACCTTGATGTAGTCGCGGCGGCGCTCCTCGGTCAGCTCGGGGAACACCACCCGGATGATGTTGCCGTCGTTGCTCGGGTTGACGCCGAGGTCGGAGTCGCGGATCGCCTGCTCGATGTTGCGCAGGGCGGTCTTGTCGAACGGGGTCACCACGGCCATGCGCGGCTCCGGCACCGAGAACGAGGCGAGCTGGTTGATCGGCGTCAGCGCGCCGTAGTAGTCAGCCACGATCTTGTTGAACATCGCCGGGTGCGCACGACCGGTGCGGATCGCGGCGAAGTCGTCCTTGGCGACCACGACGGCCTTCTCCATCTTCTCCTCGGCCTCGAGGAGGGTCTCTTCGATCACCACTTGCTCCTGCGTGTCTTGAGTAGGCCCGGCAGCTGTTCTTGGTCATGTCGGCGGCCGGCTGCGTCGCGTCTTGTTCCTGCACGGTTCCCGACCGGCAGGACATTGTCCATCCCCCGGTCAGGCTCCGTCCCCCGGGCAGGGGAAGGACCCGGTCAGGCCCGGCTTCCCTGATCACCCACGAGAGTGCCGATCTTCTCACCCTTGACGGCCCGCGCGATATTGCCCTCCTTGAGAAGCTCGAACACGAGGATCGGGAGCTTGTTGTCACGGCAGAGCGTGATCGCGGTGGCGTCGGCGACCTTCAACTCGCGGGTGATGACCTCGCCGTAGCCGAGGGAGTCGAACTTGACCGCGTCCGGGTTGGTCTTGGGGTCGGAGTCGTAGACCCCGTCCACCCCGTTCTTGCCCATCAGCAGCGCCTCGGCGTCGATCTCCAGGGCGCGCTGGGCGGCGGTGGTGTCGGTGGAGAAGTAGGGCATGCCCATACCGGCGCCGAAGATGACCACACGGCCCTTCTCCAGGTGGCGCACGGCGCGCAGCGGGATGTACGGCTCGGCGACCTGGCCCATGGTGATGGCGGTCTGGACGCGGCTGTCGATGCCCTCCTTCTCCAGGAAGTCCTGGAGGGCGAGGCAGTTCATGACCGTGCCGAGCATGCCCATGTAGTCGGAGCGGGCCCGGTCCATGCCGCGCTGCTGGAGTTCGGCGCCGCGGAAGAAGTTGCCGCCGCCGATGACGACGGCGATCTCCGCGCCGTCGCGTACGACTGCCGCGATCTCCCGGGCGATCGCGTGCACCACGTCGGGGTCGACGCCGAGGCCACCGCCCCCGGAGAACGCCTCTCCGGACAGCTTCAGCATGAACCGTCCGCGGTCCGCTTTGCGTACGTCGCTCTTCTCGGGCTTGGTGGTCATGGAGATCTCGCCTCTTTACGTGTCGCACATACGAAGAAGGCCATTGCCGGTGGGGTGGTGTTCACATCCCATGCGCGGCAATGGCCTCCTCGTCAGATCTGCTGTCGTCCTATCGCTTCACGCGCGCACGGGGCGGCGTACGCGAACGACTGCACTCGACCCTATCGGGGCCGGGCGCTGGTCGCGTAACGGACTCAGATGCCGACCTTGATGCGCGTGAAGCGCTTCAGGGTGACACCGGCCTCGTCCAGGACCTTCTGGACGGACTTCTTGTTGTCCAGCGCGTAGGGCTGGCCGAGCAGCGTGGCGTCCTTGAAGAAGCCGTTGAGGCGACCCTCGACGATCTTCGGCAGGGCGGCCTCGGGCTTGCCCTCGGCGCGGGTGGTCTCCTCGGCGACGCGGCGCTCGGACTCGACGACCTCGGCCGGCACGTCCTCCTTGGAGAGGTACTTCGGCGCGAAGGCGGCGATGTGCTGGGCGATGCCCTTGGCCACGTCGGCGTCGGCCTTGTCCAGCTCGACCAGGACACCGATCTGCGGGGGCAGGTCCGGCATGGTGCGGTGCATGTAGGAGAAGACGAAGCCGTCGGCGTACTGCGCGAAGCGGTCGAGGACGATCTTCTCGCCGAGGTTGGCGTTGGCCTCGTCGACGTACGCCTGGACGGTCTTGCCGGCCTCGATCTCGGAGGCGAGCAGGGCCTCGAGGTCGGCCGGGGAGGTCGCGGCGACGTGGGCGGCGATGGCGTTCGCGGCGGCCTGGAACTTCTCGCCCTTGGCGACGAAGTCCGTCTCGCACTTCAGCTCGACGAGGACACCGGAGGTGTTGTCGTCGGCGATGACGGAGACCACGGCGCCGTTCTCGGCGGAGCGGCCCTCGCGCTTGGCGACGCCCTTCTGGCCCTTGATGCGCAGGGCCTCGACGGCCTTGTCGACGCTGCCGTCGGCCTCGTCCAGCGCCTTCTTGCAGTCCATCATGCCGGCGCCGGTGAGCTCACGGAGCTTCTTGACGTCGGCGGCGGTGTAGTTCGCCATGATCTGTGAATCTCTTCCCGGAGTTCGAAGTCTCGAAGTCGGCGTCAGCCGCCGCTCGTAGGGCGGGCGCCCGCCGAAGATCTACGGGCTGTGGGTGAACGGCGGGTGGCGCGTTCGGCGCCACCCGCCGTCATGTCGACAGCCCTACGACCGTGAAGGTCAGGCCTGCTCGGCGTCCGCGGCCGGAGCCTCGGCGGCGGCCGGGGCCTCCTCGGCGGCGGGAGCCTCGGCAACGGCCTCGGCCGGAGCCTCAGCGGGGGCCTCGGCTGCAGCCGGAGCCTCAGCGGCGGCCGGAGCCTCGTCCGCCTTCTTCTCGCCCTCGAGCAGGTCGCGCTCCCAGGCGGCCAGCGGCTCGCCGGCGGCCTTGTCGCCCTTGCCCTCGGTGGCGACGCGGGAACGGGAGATGAGACCCTCGGCGACCGCGTCCGCGATCACGCGGGTGAGCAGCGTGACGGAGCGGATCGCGTCGTCGTTGCCGGGGATCTTGTAGTCGACCTCGTCGGGGTCGCAGTTGGTGTCGAGGATGGCGACGACCGGGATGTTGAGCTTCCGGGCCTCGCCGACCGCGATGTGCTCCTTCTTGGTGTCCACGATCCAGACGGCGCTGGGCACCTTCTGCATCTCGCGGATACCGCCGAGGGTCTTCTCCAGCTTGGCCTTCTCACGCGAGAGGACCAGGAGCTCCTTCTTGGTCAGACCCGACGCCGCGACGTCCTCGAAGTCGATCTGCTCGAGCTCCTTGAGGCGCTGCAGACGCTTGTAGACGGTCGAGAAGTTGGTGAGCATGCCGCCCAGCCAGCGCTGGTTGACGTAGGGCATGCCGACGCGGGTGGCCTGCTCGGCGATGGCCTCCTGCGCCTGCTTCTTCGTGCCGACGAACATGACCGTGCCGCCGTGGGCGACGGTCTCCTTGACGAACTCGTAGGCGCGGTCGATGTACGACAGCGACTGGAGCAGGTCGATGATGTAGATGCCGTTGCGCTCGGTGAAGATGAAGCGCTTCATCTTCGGGTTCCAGCGACGGGTCTGGTGACCGAAGTGGACGCCGCTCTCCAGCAGCTCCCGCATCGTGACGACGGCCATGGCCGTTCTCCTTGAATTTCTCGGTTGTGCCGCGAGAACCGGACGGCTCCCGCGCCTGACGCCCGCTTTGCGCCGTTGCCGCGAAGGACCGAGGGGCGCTGATACGGACCGTCCGACGAATCTGACGGACCTCGTACCGGGGCGTGCGAAGTCGACCCGGTGACCCGGATCGCCACCAGAAGTGTACGGGACCCGGGAGGCCCCGGGTGACGCCGATATCCACAACCGACGAGTACTCCACAGATCCCGGCCATGATCGCGCCACTCGCGGGACGCTTTCCCCATGTCGGACGAGATGCCCCACGGGGCCACACCCCCACGACGTAGCGGCGCGTGGCCGGCGCTGCTGGTGTGCCTGATGTCGGCGCTCCTGCTCACGGCCTGGACGACGGCACCCCGCGCGGCCCCGGGACAGGACGCCGCCCCGGCACCGCCTGCGGCCGAGGGGCCCGTCCCCGCCGTGGCCCGCGTCTGGCCCGTCGGCCTGCGCCCCTTGGTGGCGCGGGCCTGGGAGCCACCGCCGACCCCCTACGCCCGGGGCCACCGGGGCGTCGACCTCGCCGCGCCGCCGGGCTCCCCGGTCCGCGCGGTGGCTCCGGGCCGCGTGGCGTTCGCGGGCCGGGTGGCGGGCCGGGGCGTCGTCTCGATCGAGCTGACCGGCACCGGCGACCCGCCCCTGCGCACGACCTACGAACCGGTCCGGACCTCGGCGAAGAAGGGCGACGAGGTGACGGCAGGCACCCCTATGGGCACGCTGGAGGCCGCTCCTTCCCACTGCCCGACGGCGTGCCTCCACTGGGGACTACGCAGAGGGGACACCTATCTCGATCCACTCGCGCTGCTACCGCCCTGGCTCCTACGAAGGGGCCCGTCACGCCTGCTGCCGGTCCCCGGATAGCCACGCGCTGCCGACCCATCTACGAGCGAGGCGGGATGCGGTGCCGGGTGGCGCGGCCTCAGCCCCGCACACCCCGGAGCGCCATGGCCACAGCCGCCTCGGTGATCGCGGTGGGGTCCTCGGCGGCGCCCAGCTCGATACGTCGCACAGCCGCGTCCACGACCCCCTGCAACAGCATCGCCCCCAGGCGGGGTTCCGCCTGCCCGAGGTCCGCCAACGCCTCCACGATCATCGCCACGAGCCCACCGTGCGCGGCCCGGATCTTCTCCCGCGCGCCGGCGTCCAGCTCGCTCGCCGAGATCGCCACCACGGCCCGGTGCCGCCGGTCCCCGACCAGCTCCAACTGCTTGCGGACGTAGGCCTCGACCTTGCCGTCGGGCCGTTCGACCGCGGCCATCGCCGCCTCGACCTCCGCCGCCCACACGGGAAAGTCGACCTCGCACAGCTCCTCGACCACGGAGGCCCGCGACCGGAAGTACTCGTACACGGACGACCGCGCCAGCCCCGTACGCTCGGCGAGCGCGGGGAACGTCAACGCATCCGTCCCGCCCTCGGACAGCAACGAGCGAGCCGCGTCCAGCAGGGCGGCTCGCTGCATCGACCTGTGCTCGGCCACAGAGGCCGCTCGAATCCTTGGCACGTCATCCACTGTACGGACGGACCGCGACCGACGGGAGTGCCTTCCCCGACGAGCCCCGTGTCGACGCCGGAGCGGGTCGGCGGGTCAACGGCCGAAACTCGCCAGCTTCGCCCGCAGCTGCAGCACCGACTTCGTGTGGATCTGGCTCACCCGGCTCTCGGTGACCCCCAGGACGTTCCCGATCTCCGCGAGGGTGAGCCCCTCGTAGTAGTAGAGCGTGACGACGGTCTTCTCCCGCTCGGGCAGCGTATTGATGGCCCGTGCCAGGAAGCGGCGCAGCTCCCGGTCCTCGGCGACCTCGACCGGGTTGTCCGCGGCGGTGTCCTCCAGCGTGTCCATCAGGCTCAGGCGGTCGCCGCCCTCGCCCCCGGCATGCAGCAGCTCCTCCAGCGCCACCACGTTGGCCAGTGACAACTGGCTGAAGACCGCGTGGAGTTCGTCGACCGCGATACCCATCTCGGCGGCGACCTCGCCCTCGCTCGGGGTGCGTCTGAGCCGGGACTCCAGCGTGGCGTAGGCCCGCTCGACGTTGCGGGCCTTCTGCCGCACCGACCGGGGGATCCAGTCCAGCGCGCGCAGTTCGTCGATCATGGCGCCCCGGATCCGGGTGATCGCGTACGTCTCGAACTTGATCTCCCGGTCGATGTCGAACTTCTCGATCGCGTCGATGAGCCCGAAGACCCCGGAGGAGACGAAGTCCGCCTGCTCGACGTTGGTCGGCAGGCCGACGCTCACCCGGCCCGCCACGTACTTCACCAGCGGTGAATAGTGCAGGATCAGCTGCTCGCGCAGCCGGTCGTCGCCCGTCGTCTTGTACGTCCGCCACAGCTCGTCGAGTGTCGAGGGGGCGGGTGGGCGCACGGTGCCGCGAGCGGCGGTGGGTACCGCCGCCCGGTCAGACCCGGAGGTGTGCTGGGGCATTCGTCGCCTTGTGCCGTTCTGCCGTGAACTGGGGGTGCCTGGGTGAGCTGTCGTTCTGATGTCGAGTTGCCTGTCCTGAGTCGGAATCCTCGTGAGCGTAGCGTGACTGGGGAGTCGCAGTGCGCGAAGGCCGGGGGATCGCCGGTGCGCAGATACGTTCCGCTAGATGTCCCCCCGGGGCGCGGGAATCGCGCTGTGTGACCGCTCCGGTGCGCCAACTGCCGGAAACGGCAAGGCCGTCGGCGTTCCCCCGGACGGCCGAACACCCGCCGTCAACCCGACCTCCGATCGGGCGAGACGGAGATCATCGCCTGGCGTGTCAACTTCCAGCCGTCGCCGTGTCGTTCGACGTAACCGAGTGCGCGCAGTTCGTACAGTCTCCCGACCGCGTCGTCCACGGTCGTGCCCGCGCCGCGGGCGATCTCGTCGGGGGCCGCGGCACCCCGCCCCGGCAGTGCGGCCAGCACCTGCCGCGCTCCGGGTTCCAGCAGGTCACGGGGGAGAACGGGGCCCCGGCGGTCGGGCGCCAGCTCTCCCATGTCACCCACCAGCTCGACGACTTCGGCGGCGTCGGACACGAGGACGGCCTCGCCCCGCAGCAGGTCGTGCACACCGGCCGAGAGCGCCGAGGTGGCGGGGCCCGGCACCCCCATGGTGAACCGGCCCAGCCGCTGTGCCGCCCGCGCCGTGACCAGGGCGCCGCTGCGGTGGGCCGCCTCCACGACCACCGTTCCCCTGGTGAGCGCGGCGATGACCCGGTTGCGCAGGATGAACCGGCTCGGTGTCGGGTGTTCCCCCGGCGGCAACTCCCCCACCACGAGCCCCTGTTCCGCGATCCTGCCGATCAGCTGGACATGGCCCCGGGGATACGGCCGGTCCACCCCGCAGGCCAGCACGGCGACGGTCGCTCCGCCGACGCCGAGCACGCCGCGGTGCGCGGCGCCGTCCACGCCGTACGCGCCCCCGGACACCACCACCCAGCCCCGCTCGGCCAGCCCCGCGCCCAGTGCGGCGGCCATGTGAGCCCCGTACTCCGTACAGGCCCGCGCCCCCACGACGGCCACCGACCGCAACGCCCACATCCGCACATTCGCCGTCCCCCGCACCCACAACCCCACGGGCCGCCCGTCCCCGAGATCATCAAGCTGCCCGGGCCACTCACCGTCACCGGGGACGAGGTACCGGACGCCGGCCGCAGCCGCGTCCTCGAGATCACGCTCGGGGCGGATGTGGGCGGCTCGCGCCCTGAGCGCCTCCCAACGCTTGGGCGTGACCCAGGGCAGCGGCTCACCCTCCGTCGTCAGGCGCTGGAGGGTCTTCCGGGCACCGTACTGTCGCAGCCACCGCCCACCGACCTCGTCCCCGGGCTCGACGATCCGCGCGAGGGCGACCCGGGCGAGCCGCTCGTCGTCCGTCACGTGCCGGCCCCTTCCAGGACGGCGCCGCGGCGAATGCCGGTGCGCAGCTCCAGCGCCCAGTTCACGTCGCGCTCCGAGGGACGGTCCCGTCCGGCGAGATCCGCGACCGTCCAGGCGACCCGCAGCACACGGTCCAGGCCGCGTGCTGTCAGCAGGCCCCGGTCCAGATCGTCCTCGGCCTTGCGCAGCGCCCCGGGCTGCACGTGCCAGCGGGTACGGAGCTCATGGCCGGGGACCTCGCTGTTCGTCCGCCAGGGCGTCTCCTCGTACCGCTTGGCCGCCCGCTCCCGTGCGGTGCGGACCCGTGCGGCCACGGTCGCGGTCGACTCGGCGCCGGTGTGCAGGCTCAGCAGCTCCGCCCTCGCGACCGGCTGCACGGTGACCCGCAGGTCGACGCGGTCCATGAGTGGACCGGACAACCGGGCCCGGTACCGCTTGATCGAAGAGGGCCTGCACTCGCAGATGTCGTCCCCCATGCCGTGGCGGCCGCAGGGGCAGGGGTTGGCAGCCAGCACCATGAGGAACCTCGCGGGCATCCTCAGCATCCCAGCCGCCCGCGCCACCACCACGAGTCCCGATTCCAGTGGCTGGCGCAGGGAGTCCAGCACACTGCTGTGGAATTCCGCAGCCTCGTCCATGAAAAGCACCCCGTGGTGCGCCAAAGAGACGGCTCCGGGGCGCGGCAGCCCCGTCCCGCCGCCGACAAGCGAGGCCATGGTCGCAGAGTGGTGCGGGGCGCAGTACGGCGGTTTGTCGACCAGCGGGTGACCCGGCGGCAGGGTGCCGGCGACCGAGTGGACGGCGGTGACCTCCAGCGACTCCTGCGAGCCGAGTTTCGGCAGCAGGCCCGGCAGGCGTTCAGCGAGCATGGTCTTGCCCGCACCCGGTGGCCCCTTGAAGAAGATGTGGTGCCTGCCCGCCGCGGCGACCTCCAGGGCTGCCCGTGCCGTGTGCTGACCGGCCACATCGGCGAGGTCGCGTGGCTGTTCGTCGCCACCGACCCCCGTGCCGAGGCCGGTTCCGGGGAGGGAGAGGCCCGCGAGGAACGGATCCGGACGGATGTCGCCCAGCGGATCCTCATCGGGCACAGGCTCGTCCGTGAGCACGGCGATCAACTGGCGAAGGCTGCGTACGCCCAGCACGGACACCCCGGGGACGAGCGAGGCCTCGGGCACCGCGCACTCGGGGACCACGACCTGCTCGTATCCGGCCTCGGCCGCCGCGAGTACCGCGGGCAGGACGCCTCGGACCGCCCTGACCCGGCCGTCCAGACCCAGCTCTCCGATCATGACGATGTCGGCGAGCACCCTAGGATCGATCCGCTCTGCGGCTCCGAGTGTCGCGGCCGCAATGGCGAGGTCGAACCCGCTGCCGCTCTTCGGGACCGACGCCGGACTCAAACCGACCGTGAGCTTCTTCTGCGGCCATGCGCAGCCCGAATTGACCACCGCCGCCCTGACCCGGTCCTTGCTCTCCGTCAGGCTCTTGTCCGGCAGGCCGACAAGTGTGAAGGCCGCCACGCCCGGTTCCAGGTCGGCCTGGACCTCGACGACGACTCCCTCGACTCCGACGAGGGCCACGGAGCACGTGCGGGCGAATCCCATCAGGCCACCCCCCGTACGTGCTCGACGACGGGGGCGCCGCGGTCGGGGAGGACGACGCCGACGACGTCGATGCGGACGCCGCCCGGCGGGCTCCCTCCGTGTTCCTGCAGCCAGCGTTCGGCGAGGCCCCGCAGTCGTTCGGCCTTGGCCGTCGTGACGGCCGCCATGGGATGTTCGAAGGGGCCGGCCCTGCGGGTCTTCACCTCGCAGACGACCAGCGCGTCTCCGTCGCGGGCCACGATGTCGATCTCGCCGGCCCTGCCGCCGCGCCAGTTGCGCTCCAGGACCGTCATCCCGGCCGCGACCAGCCGCCGCGCGGCCAGTTCCTCGCCGTACTTGCCGAGCGCACCTCGCGCGTTGTTGCCTCGTGCCTCGCTCATGTCGGCACCACCTCCGGCGCCAACACTGAGGGCAGCTCAGCCCGCTATTGGATCTTGGTGGACAACCAGCCGATTGTGGATAACTTCATCACCCACACGAATGACGACCCACTCACCCGCGAGCCGACTCAGCTGCCCGGCAGCTCCAGGTCGCTCTTGTTCAGCTCCTCAATGTTCACGTCCTTGAACGTGAGTACCCGCACCTGCTTCACGAACCGAGCCGGCCGGTACATGTCCCACACCCAGGCGTCCGCCATCGACACCTCGAAGAACACCTCACCCTGGACCGAGTGCACCTGCATCTCATAGTCATTGGTGAGATAGAAACGCCGCTCGGTCTCGATCACGTATTTGAACAGACCGACGACATCGCGGTACTCCCGGTAGAGCTTCAGCTCCATCTCGGTCTCGTACTTCTCGAGGTCCTCGGCGCTCATGGCATGTTCCCCTTCAGCCGTGCGATCCCACCATTGTGCGCCAGTCCCGCGAGCCCCTAGACAATTTCGGTGTCGAGGACCACGGGTCTGGCGGGGGGACCCTCGTCGAGCAGTGTGCGAAGCAGTTCGGCGAGTCTGGTCGGGTACACCGTCTCATGCGTCCGGGTCAGTTCCCCGCACGTCCACCAGCGTGCTCCGGCCACACTGCGTCGTTCCAGCTCCGTGAGGCCCGTGGCGACGGGCGCCACCTGGTGCGTATCGGGGGTCCGGGCCAGGTAGTACCACTCGTCCTGGTCCCAGCGGCGTCCGGCGAAGGGGAAGGAGCACATCCGCCGCCAGAGCACGGGGCCGAGTTCCACGTCCGTGATCCCGGTCTCCTCCACGAGCTCCCGCAGGGCGGCCTCCTCGCGGGTCTCCGTGCCCTCCACACCGCCGCCGGGCGTGAACCACCAGTCGTCGGCGGGATCGTCCGGCTCGTGCCCGTGGAGCAGCAGGATGCGGTCCCGCGGATCCAGCAGGATCACCCGGGCCACCCTGCGCAGTCCACCCTCGTACGTATCCCCGTACGAGTCCGCGTTCGCGTTCGTGTTCCCGTCCGAGTCCGCGTTCGCGTTCGTGCCCCCGTCCGCGCCCTCAGGCGACACCGGCCGGCTCCGCCCGCGTCGTACGGCCGCGTCCGCCGAGCCGCTTGGCGACGGGCCCGTAGGCCGCGCCGCCCAGCACGAGCACCATGCCCACGACCAGCGCGGCGGTGATCAGCCGCAGCGGGCCCGGAGAGGAGAGCGCCCCCAGCTTCTCGAAGCCCGTGGGGCGGGCCAGCATGCCGTCCATGGGCCAGACGACGGCGTCCACGCGGGCGTCCACGTGGCTGCGCGGCACCGTGCCGTTGCCGGCCTCCGTGAGGTGGGCGGTGGAGTCCAGGGAGCCGCTGCGCTCGTCACCGAGGAGGAACAGCCGGCCCTTGGGGACGGTGATCTCCGGGATGCCGGTCAGCTCGGCCTGCTGACCCTCGGGGAGGTATCCCTCGTCGATCTGCTTGCCGTTGACGGTCAGCTTGCCGCCGGTGCAGCAGGCGACGGTGTCCCCGCCCACCGCGACGACCCGCTTGACCATGGGGGCGTTGCCCCAGCTCTCCTGCCGGAAGACCACGACGTCACCGCGCTCGACCTCGGAACCGTCCACCCGCTCGGCGAGTATGCGGTCCCCGGAGGTGATGGTGGGGGACATCGAGTCGGTCGGCACGGTGTAGGGCGCGTAGGCCACCGCGCCCCAGAGGAAGCCACCCAGGAAGAGCACACAGCCGAGGGCCACGGCCAGTCCCGACAGCTTGCTGCCGAGCCGTCCGCGGCCCTCGTCCGTACGACTTGTCGTCCCGCTCATCCCAGTGCTCCCCCAGGTCGGAGAATCGACCGTCCGGGGCCCCGTGCGGGCCGCGGATGATCGGCGATCTGGGACGGCACCCTACCCGGCGGTACCCGTGCCAGAAACCCTCGGGCTTTCGGTGGCCAGAAGGCGGCGCCTGCGCCACAGCACCAGCGGCACCGCGCCCGCGAGGCCGAGCGCGCCGGGGGCGGCGGCGCTCAGGTTCTGGTCGAAGGTGTCGGGAACCGGCAGCGTGGACCAGCGGGTGGGCGGCCAGGCGACCACGATGGCGCGGCCCACGACCTGGCTCACCGGGACCATGCCCTTGTTGCTGTCGTTCTGGTGGTAGCGGGAGTCCAGCGAGTTCTGCCGGTGGTCACCCATGACCCAGATTTTGCCCTCGGGCACCTTCACCTTGAACTGGCCGCCGGTGTCGTCGACGGTGCAGGGGGTGTTGCCCGGGTAGACGTACGGCTCGTTCAGCGCCTTGCCGTTGACCTTGAGCGGGCCGGTGCCCTTGCACTCCACGGTGTCGCCGGCCACGCCGACGACGCGCTTGATGAGGTCCTTCTCCTCGGCGGACGGCATCAGGCCGATCCAGCCGAGGACCCGCTGCATGGCGTTGGGCTCCAGGGTGGGCTCGCCGTCCAGCCAGCCGTCCGGGTCGTGGAAGACGACGACCTCGCCGCGCTCGGGCTCGGAGCCGAACCACGGGGTGAGCTTGTCGACCAGGACCCGGTCGCCCTCCTGCAGGGTGTTCTGCATCGAGTCGGAGGGGATGGAGAACGCCTGCACCAGGAACGTCTTGATCAGCAGCGCGAGGACCAGGGCGATACCGATCAGGATCGGCAGTTCCTTCCAGAAGGAGCGCTGCTTCTTCCTGGGCCGCTCGTTCTGGTCGCCGTCGCCGTCGTCGGCCGAGGTCCGGGCGTCGTTCTCGCCGTCCGTCGCGTCGCCGTCCGGGGAGTCACTCCCGGATCCGGCGGGACCCTCGGAATGCACGGCGTTCTCCACGTCCTCCACGTTCTCCGCGGCCGGGGAAGCCGCCTCGTCGGATCGCTCCGGCCGTTCTTCGGAACCACCGTGTCCGGACCGTGCGCCGACCGCCAAATCCCCCACATCCACTCCTCACTCCGTACCGCCGCCCGCGCCACAGCCGGTGCAGGCCCACCACTCCCATAACGAGCGGGAGTTCCGCAGGGGTCGGGAGAGGGATCAATCCGTTTCGATCCGAGGAGGCCACCCTATGCGAAGCGCCGAGGGCGACGGTCGACCCGCTCGGCACGGCGGAGAACGTGTCAGGCTCCTCCAACTGCCCCCAGTGGCCCACCGGCCAGGCGATGACGACGGCCCGGCCGACGACGGAGGCCTCCGGCACCGTACCGCCGAACTGAGCCGTCTTCGAATCGTCGGACTGATGGGCGCGCGAGTCGGCGGAGTTCTCCCGGTGGTCGCCCATCACCCAGAGGCGGCCCTGCGGCACGGTCACCTCGAACCGCTGGGTCGAGGGCTGGTTGCCGGGGTGGATGTACGCCGTCTCGTCCAGGGGCATGCCGTTGACGGTGACGCGGCCCTGGGTGTCACAGCACTTGACGGTGTCACCGCCGACCGCGACGACGCGCTTGATCAGGTCCTTCTCGTCGTCGGAGGGGAGGAGGCCGATGAACTGCAGGCCTTCCTTTATCTGCTTGATGACGATCGGGTCCTCGGCGCTGACCGTCGTCTGCTCGTCCTCCAGCCAACCGCCCGGGTCCTTGAAGACGACGACGTCCCCACGGGTGGGTTTGGAGCCGAACCAGGGCGTGAGCTTGTCGACCAGGACACGGTCACCGATCTGGATCGTCTGCTCCATGGAGCCCGACGGGATCACGAACGCCTGGACGAGGAACGTCTTCAGGACGAGGGCTATGAGGACGGCGACACCGACGAGGAGCGGGATCTCCTTGACCGCGGAACGACGTCTGCGCCGCTTGATCTTGCGGGCGAGCCTGCGCCGCTCGACCCGGCTCGGCCGGGCGGCCCCGCCGGACCGCCGGGTGCCGGTGGGCAGCAGATTGTCGGCTGCGGTGCTGGGTGCGGCACCGCGGGGTTTGCCTCGGTTACCCATGCGCACCGCCGGCGGCGGGCACGCGCGCGTACGCGCCGGGGCGGTCCAGACGCGTCCAGTGGTCGGCGGGCCAGGCGATCCACTCGGCCCGGCCGATCACGGAGTCGAGGGGGACCATGCCGCCGCCGGGGGACCCGAGATGGTCACGGGAGTCACTGGAGTCACTGCGGTGGTCGCCGAGGAGGAACAGTCTGCCCTCGGGGACGACCACGTCGAAGGGGACGTTCGACGGGCTGTCGCCCGGGTACAGAAACGACGACTCGTCGACCCACCGGCCGTTCACCTCAAGCCTCCCCTCCTGGTCGCAGCAGACCACCCGGTCTCCCCCCACGCCGACAACGCGCTTGACGTAGTCGGCGTTCCCGAAATAGCCGGTGCCGTCGAAGACGACGACGTCACCGCGCCGCGGCTCAGATCCGAAACGGTACGCCAACTTATTTACGAGAACGCGGTCCCCGATCCTCAATGAGCCAGCCATGGAGCTGCTGGGAATCTGGAACGGCTGCATCACGAAGTTGCTGAAGAGCGCCAGAAAAAGCAGGCAGATCAGCACGGTCAGGGTGTATCTCCCACCCGGTACCCATGCGGTGGCCCGGTCCACCCATGCGAAACGCGACCGCTCCCCCGACCCTCCTGTGTCGGAGATCTCCTCGGAGACCTCGACGCCGGAAGGGCGGGGGGAACGGTCGCGCTCCACGTGCTGCTGTGCTTCGGTGTCCATCGGGGCCAGATGCTATCCGGCCCCGATGTGACGACCTCTTGTGACTCGAACGCGCGATCAGTTGTCGCGCTTCTCCTTGATCTTCGCCGCCTTGCCGCGCAGCTCGCGCAGGTAGTACAGCTTGGCGCGACGGACGTCACCGCGGGTGACGAGCTCGATCTTCTCGACGATCGGGGTGTGCACCGGGAAGGTGCGCTCGACGCCGACGGAGAACGAGACCTTGCGGACCGTGAAGGTCTCGCGGACACCGGCGCCCTGGCGACGGATCACCACGCCCTTGAACTGCTGCACACGGGAGCGGTTGCCCTCGATGACGCGCACGTGGACGTTGACGGTGTCACCCGGGCGGAACGCCGGGATGTCGCTCCGCAGCGACGCGGAGTCGAGGGAGTCGAGCAGGTGAGACATGTCGTCTGCTTTCTTCGCCCATGCCACAGGTCATAGGCGGGAGCTAGGTGTTACGAGAGGATGCTGTCCGGGTCGGGGCGGGCGTCGTGTCCCCCTGTGGCAGGGGCGCGCGCCGGACGACGCACAACAGCGGCCTATTCTTCCACGCCCTCCGGCCGCCGCCAAAATCGGCCGAACGGTTCGCCCTCCGGATCCGGGGCCCAGCCCAGGATGGAGAGCATCTCGCGGTCCTTCTTGTCGAAGGCCTTCGGGTCGCAGCGCTCGATGAGGTCGGGCCGGTTGGCGGCCGTACGCTTCAGCGCCTCGTCCCGCCGCCAGCGCGCGATCTTGCCGTGGTGGCCGCTGAGCAGCACCTCGGGGATGTCCCGGCCGCGCCACTCGGGGGGCTTGGTGTAGACCGGCCCCTCCAGGAGGTTGGCCATGGCGCCGGGCGCGAAGGAGTCGTCGCGGTGGGACTCGGCGTTTCCGAGGACACCGGGCAGCAGCCGCGCCACGGCCTCGGTGACGACGAGGACGGCCGCCTCGCCGCCGGCGAGGACGTAGTCGCCGATGGACACCTCGTACACCGGCATGCGAGTGGCGTACTCGTCGATCACGCGCCGGTCGATGCCCTCGTAGCGCGCCGGCGTGAAGACCAGCCAGGGGCGCTCGGAGAGTTCGACGGCGAGCGCCTGGGTGAAGGGGCGGCCGCTGGGGGTGGGGACGATGAGCGCGGGCCGTGCGGATCCCGTCTCGTATCCCTGCGCCAGCACGTCGTCGAGCGCGTCGCCCCAGGGGTCGGTCTTCATGACCATGCCGGGGCCGCCGCCGTACGGGGTGTCGTCGACCGTGTTGTGCCGGTCGTACGTCCATTCCCGCAGGTCGTGGACGTGCACATCCAGCTGGCCACGCGCGCGGGCCTTGCCGACGAGGGAGACGTTCAGCGGTTCGAGGTACTCGGGGAAGATCGTGACGACGTCGAGCCGCATCAGGCCTTGTCCTCCGAGTCCGCCGAATCCTCGGCGTCCCGCGAGGAGGCGATCTCGGCCTGGTCGTCGATCAGACCGGGCGGCGGGTCGATGACCGCCCTCTGCTCCTCCAGGTCGATCTCGGTGACGATCTCCTCGACGAACGGGATCATCACCTCGCTGCCGTCGGGCCGTTCGACGATGAACAGGTCCTGGGAGGGGAGGTGAGAGATCTCGGTGATCCGGCCGACCTCGACGCCGTCCTTGGTGACCACGTCCAGGTCCATCAGCTGGTGGTCGTAGTACTCGTCCTCTTCCTCCGGCAGTTCCTCCGGGTCCACCTCGGCGATCAGCAGGGTGTTGCGGAGAGCCTCGGCGGCGTTGCGGTCCCGGACGCCCTCGAAGCGCAGGAGCAGCCGGCCGCTGTGGACCCGGCCCGTCTCGATGGTCAGGGGGCCCGTCGAGGCGGGGTCCGTGAGCAGGACGGCGCCGGGGCCGAGCCGGAGTTCCGGTTCGTCGGTGCGGACCTCGACGGTGACCTCGCCCTTGATGCCGTGGGCGCGGCCGATCCGTGCGACTACGAGCTGCACTGTGCTCGATCTCCTGTCATACAACTCATCCAACGCATACGACTGGTGCGACGCATACGACTACGGGCCGGGGACGGCCCAGTGGCCCTCCCCGGCCCGAGCCGGTGCTGCGAATCTTCGTCAGCGGACGTGGTCCACGTCGACGAGGTCGACACGGACTCCGCGGCCGCCGATGGCACCCACGACAGTACGCAGGGCGCGGGCGGTACGGCCGTTGCGGCCGATCACCTTGCCGAGGTCGTCGGGGTGGACCCGGACCTCGAGTACGCGCCCCCGACGCAGGTTGCGCGAAGCGACCTGCACGTCGTCGGGGTAGTCGACGATGCCCTTGACGAGGTGCTCGAGAGCCTCCTCGAGCATGCTCAGGCCTCGGTCGACTCGGACTCGGCGGCAGCCTCGTCCTTCTTGTCGGCCTTCTTCTTCTGGGTGATCGCCTCACCCTTGCCCTCGTCGTCGCCGCCGAGGGCCTCGAACGACGGGCGGGAGGACTTCGGCTGAGCCACGAGGAGCGGCGCCGGAGCGGGCTCGCCCTTGAACTTCTGCCAGTCGCCGGTCTTCTTCAGGATGGCGAGCACGGGCTCGGTCGGCTGCGCGCCGACACCCAGCCAGTAGGCGACGCGGTCCGCGTCGACCTCGATGACCGAGGGGTTGTACGTCGGGTGGTACTTGCCGATCTCCTCGATCGCACGACCGTCACGACGGGTACGGGAGTCGGCGACGACGATGCGGTAGTGAGGCGAACGGATCTTGCCCAGACGCTTCAGCTTGATCTTGACTGCCACGGGAGTGGGTTCTCCTGGATTTGACGTGGTTGGGCACGGCGAGAATGCCGCGTGGGGTTGCGGTACCCGAGTGCCCGATGGACGCGTCAGCCGGAGGAGAGAGGGGTCCTGTGCGACTGTCGAGTACAGCTAGCCATTGTGCCACACCCGGGGGTTCACCTCCGACCCGGGCTGCGCGGAGCCATGCCGAAGCGGCACCCGGCGCCGGGGAGGTCGCTCACCGGCCCTGACCGGGTGCCGCCTGCATCCACCGCAGCGAGGGCGGACCATCGACCGCGAGCCGGATACGGCTGCCACGAGCAGCCGTCGGTTCAGCTCGCCGTCTTCTCGGCTCGCCCTCGTCTCACGCCGCGCCCACGACCTCCGGGATCCGGAAGGGCTTGCCGCAGCCGCCGCAGACGATGGGGGCCTGGGCGAGTACGGACGGGACGACGCGGACGTTGCGGCCGCAGTCACAGACGGCCTTGACACGGACGCCGCCACCGGAGGAGCCGTGGCGGGCGGCCGGGCCCCGGAAGCTGCGGGCCGTGTCCGCGGACGTCGCCGCGGTGTGGGCCTTGAGGGCGCGCTGCAGTCTGTCGATGGTCGGGCGATAGCGACGCTTGGCCTCGGGGTTGAGCGTGACCAGCGAGAAACCGCTGCTGGGATGCGGTTCCTCGGGGTGGTCGAGGCCGAGCTCCTCGGCGATCGCGAGGAATCTCCGGTTGTGGTACCGGCCGGCGCGGGAGGTGTCGCGGACCCCGCGCGCGGCGGCGATGCCATGGACTGCCTCATGGAGCAGTCGCTCGAAGGAGAGTTCGTGACCGCAAGCGGACGAAGACTCTCCGATCAGGGACTCGGGAGCGGCAAGATCCGGCAGTTCGGGGTGGTGCCGTTGGATGTCGGCCCACGCCTGTGCCAGCTCTGCGGCGAGAACAGGTGGTGTCTGTGTCGTGCTCACGTAATGACAACGAGCCTGAGTGCCGCTGTGTTCCGATTCCGGGCCATCCCAAATAATTTGCACGTACCCGTCAGTTGCCACTAGTGCGTCCTGACGAGGGCGGGTGCGCTGATCTGCGGAGAAGCCTCACAGCTCGCCACAAGGCGGTACGTAGTAACACGTACGCCCCGGCGCGTAGACGAGGTCCGCGCGCCGGGGCACCTGGGTTCGGCAGATGCGCAAGGGACGTTTCGGTCGCTCTCCCGGCGGAACGGAGTGCTCTAGTAAGCGCGCGCCACGACGGCGACGTTACCGGGTGCGTCATAGGAGTCGGGCACCGACCCGTCCTCGGCGACCAGACACCTTACGGTCACCGCGTGCTCCCCGAGCCTGTTCTCGCCGTCCTCGCCCAGCGTCGACCAGGGGATCCGCGCCCAGCCGCCGGCGGTGGCCGCCTCGATCGCCTCGTCGAGCGTGGACACCTCGGTCGTGCGGGACTCGCGCCGCTCGCGCGACTGCCTCAGCAGGAGCGCCTGGTCCTCCTCGAGGACGGTGGGGAGCAGGTGCACGAGCGAGTCGAGCGCGACCGGCTCCTTGCCGCCCGGGATGCGGCGGGCGAGCATCGCGGTGCCGTTCTCCAGGTCACGGGGGCCGACCTCGATGCGCACGGGGACGCCCTTGAGCTCCCAGTCGACGGCGCGGCGGCCGAACGGGACGTCCGTGCGGTCGTCCACCCGCACGCGGACGCCCGCCGCCTTCAGCCGGGCACCGAGTTCACGGACCTTGGCCAGAACCGCGTCGTCACCCTTGATGGCGACCACGACGGCCTGGACCTGGGCCAGCCGGGGCGGCACCCGGAGACCGTGGTCGTCGCCGTGCATCATCACCAGGGCGCCGATCATGCGGGTGGTGGAGCCCCAGGAGGTCTGCCAGACGAGTTCCTGAGTGCCGTCCTTCGACAGGTACCGGGTGTTGAAGGCCTTGGCGAAGTTCTGGCCCAGTTCGTGGCTGGTGGCCATCTGGAGGGCCTTGCCGTCGCCCATCATGCCTTCGAGCGTGAGGGTGTTGATGGCGCCCGCGAAGCGCTCCTTGACGGTCTTGCGGCCGGGGACGACGTCCATCGCGAGGACGTTCACCATGAAGTCCTCGTAGACCTCCCGGTGGATGTGCGCGGCGAAGTCGCGCGCCTCCTCGTACGTCGCGTGCGCCGTGTGGCCCTCCTGCCAGAGGAATTCGCTCGTGCGCAGGAAGAGCCGGGGACGCAGTTCCCAACGGACCACGTTCGCCCACTGGTTGATCAGCAGAGGGAGGTCGCGGTAGCTCTGGACCCACTTCGAGAAGGAGGCGTTGATGATCATCTCGGAGGTGGGGCGGACGACGGCGGGCTCTTCGAGTTCCTTGCCGCCGCCGTGTGTCACCACGGCCAGCTCGGGCGCGAAGCCCTCGACGTGCTCGGCCTCCCGGGTGAGGTAGGACTGCGGGATCAGGAGCGGGAAGTACGCGTTCTGCGTGCCCGTCTCCTTGATCCGGGCGTCCATCTCCTGCTGCATCCGCTCCCACAGCCCGTACCCGTACGGTCGGATGACCATGGTGCCGCGCACCGGGCCGTTGTCGGCCAGCTCGGCCTTGGTGATCAGATCCTGGTACCAGCGCGGGAAATCGTCCGCGCGGGGCGTGAGTACGGGTGCCTTTGCCATGACGGAATGGTACGGGGGCATATTGCGACGATGTGAATTCTTTTTTCCTTCCCTGGACAGTTCGCAAACCGGTGTCCGCGACCCCTGGACGAGTCGCCGCGCGCGGAGTTACCTGGCATACGGGGGGAGTGCGAGCGCGCACTGCCACGGGGGCCAGGAAATCCGGCAACGGCAACTCACGGCGGATTGGGGCGCTTTCGATATGACACCTACGCTCGTGCGGCAGCAACTGCCTCGCGCGGGGACCGCACCCCGCGTGGACCGGTGTGCACGCGCGCGTGACTGGGCGGAGATCCAGGAACGGATGCTGGTACCGCTGTACGAGGCCGTGTACCGACGGCTCGACGTCGGTACCGGCACGCGGCTGCTCGGCCTCGGCTGCGGTTCGGGGCTCGCGCTGCTGATGGCGGCTGGGCGAGGAGCCTCGGTCACCGGCATCGACTCAGAGGCGCCGGAGAGAACGGCACTGGCGAGGGAGCGGCTGCGGCCGCAGTCCTGGGGCGCGCGCGCGTGCGCCGTCCCCCGGGTCGTCGAAGGTGACCCCGAGGACGTGTCCCACAGGCCCGGTGACCCGCTCTACAACCTGGTGACCGCCTTCGAGCCGATCGGCTGTCTGGCCGGTGACTCGGAGGGGCTCGGTGAACTGCTCGCCGCAGCGACGCCACTGGCGGAACGCGGCACCCCCGTGGTCCTCGCCGGCTGGGGCCCACCGGAGCGCTGCACCACGTCCGCCGTGCTCCGCGTGGCCACCAAGCTCGCCGATCCCCTGCGCAGCGCCGGCAGTTGGCGCCCGGCGCTGCGCGACGACCTGGAGGAGGTCGCCCAGCGGGCGGGCCTGAAGCCGGACGGCTCGGGACGCGTGGCCTGCCCCTTCGGGTACGCCAACGTGGACAACGCCGTACGGGGGCTGCTGTCGACCGGCCTGTTCGACGCGGCGATCGGGGCCACCGACCAGGAGCAGGTGGACAAGGAACTGACCGAGGCATTGCATCCGCACCGTCGCCGGGACGGGACGGTCTGGATGCCGAACGTGTTCCGCTACCTCATCGCGCGGACACCCTGAGGCGGACACCCTGAGCAGGTCCTCGCGGCATCTTCCGGTGCGGGTGTGAACGGTGTTGTGAATGGCGTGAAGAAAGCGGGTCGGTAGCGCTTTCTCTTGGCCAAGTGCCGCGCCATGCGCCTAACCTGACGCATCGTCCAGCAGAACAACACATCCGCGTACGGGAGTTGTCAGCAGGAGCACCACGAGCGACACCACACCTTGCCGTCACGCACACGGCATCCGGCGCCGCGCGCCCGGCCACACCCCCCGGCCGGTCACGCGGCGTCCGCCGTTCGTCCCCGCGGAATCGCGGTCAGCCCATGAACTTCTTGAACTCGTCCGGCAGCTCGAAGTCCTGAGCGCCCTGCTGGCCCGGCAGTCCGAGGGCGCCGCCCTGGGCCGCGGCTGCCCGGCGGGCGGCCTCTTCCTGCTCCTGCTGCTTGCGCTTCATCGGGTTGCCCGAGCGCTGCTTGCCCTTGGCCTGCTTGGGCTGCTTCTTGCTCCGGCCCGGACCGCCACCCATGCCGGGCATCCCCGGCATCCCGGGCATGCCGCCGCCCTGGGCCATGCGGGACATCATCTTGCGGGCCTCGAAGAACCGCTCGACGAGGCTCTTCACCGCGCTGACCTCGACACCGGAGCCCTTGGCGATACGGGCGCGGCGCGAGCCGTTGATGATCGTCGGCTCCTGGCGCTCGGCCGGGGTCATCGACTTGATGATCGCGGCCGTGCGGTCGACGTCACGCTCGTCGATGTTGTTGATCTGGTCCTTGATCTGCCCCATGCCGGGCAGCATGCCGAGCAGCTTGCTGATGCTGCCCATCTTCCTGACCTGCTCCATCTGGGCCAGGAAGTCGTCGAGCGTGAAGTCCTGCCCCTTCTTGGACGCCAGCTTGGAGGCCATCTTGGCGGCCTCTTCCTGGCTGAAGGTCTTCTCCGCCTGCTCGATCAGGGTGAGCAGGTCACCCATGTCGAGGATGCGGGAGGCCATCCGGTCGGGGTGGAAGGCGTCGAACTCGTCGAGCTTCTCGCCGTTCGACGCGAACATGATCGGCTTGCCGGTGACCGAGGCGATCGACAGGGCGGCACCACCGCGGGCGTCGCCGTCGAGCTTGGAGAGGACGACGCCGTCGAAGCCGACGCCGTCACGGAAGGCCTCCGCCGTGTTGACGGCGTCCTGACCGATCATCGCGTCGACGACGAAGAGGATCTCGTCCGGGGAGACGGCGTCCCGGATGTCCGCCGCCTGCTGCATCATCTCCTGGTCGATACCGAGGCGACCGGCCGTGTCGACGACCACGATGTCGTGGACCTTCGACTTCGCGAACTCGATGGAGTCCTTGGCGACCTTGACCGGGTCGCCCACGCCGTTGCCCGGCTCCGGGGCGTAGACCGCGACACCTGCGCGCTCGGCGACCACGCTGAGCTGGTTCACGGCGTTCGGGCGCTGGAGGTCACAGGCGACGAGGAGCGGCGAGTGGCCCTGCTCCTTCAGCCAGCGGCCCAGCTTGCCCGCGAGGGTCGTCTTACCGGCACCCTGGAGACCCGCGAGCATGATCACGGTCGGCGGCTGCTTGGCGAAGCGCAGACGACGGGTCTCGCCGCCGAGGATCCCGACCAGCTCCTCGTTGACGATCTTGAGGACCTGCTGGGCGGGGTTGAGTGCCTTGGAGACCTCGGCGCCGAGCGCGCGCTCCTTGACGTTCTTGATGAAAGCCCGGACGACCGGCAGCGCGACGTCCGCTTCGAGCAGCGCGATGCGGATCTCGCGCGCCGTGGCGTCGATGTCCGCCTCGGAGAGGCGCCCCTTGCCGCGCAGGTTCTTGAAAGTCGCTGAGAGGCGATCGGAGAGCGTATCGAACACGGCGGTGTCGGTCCTCGGAGTCGGGGGCAGGGTGGGCTGCCCTCCAGGGTATCTGTCTGGGTGTGGTCGGGTCTCCACCCCTGTGGATAGTGATGGCGGAGCCCGGCCGCGTCGGGTACGGCACCGGATGGCCCCGTACCCGACGTGCTCAGCCGCGCAGCGTCTCCTCCAGCTTGCGCGCCACCGAAGCCGCCTCGTCGGCCGGCAGCGGCGCCCCCTTCGGCCCGGTCACATAGAAGGCGTCCACCGCGTTGGCGCCCAGCGTGCTGACGTGCGCGCTGCGCATCCGTACGTGCGCGTCCTCCAGGGCCCGTCCGATCCGGTGCAGGAGCCCCGGCGCGTCCTGGGCGCGGACCTCGATGACCGTGGCGTGCCGGGAGGCCGCCGCGGCCACCGTGACCCGCGGCGGCGGCGCGACCACGCCCCGCCGCCGGGGATAGGCCGCGTCCCGCTCGGCCAGCCGCCCGGCGATGTCCAGGGAGCCGTCCAACGCCCGTACGAGGTCGGCGCGGAGCCGGGCGGCCTGCGGCAGCGAGCCGTACTCGGCGGCCACCCGCCAGTTCAGCAGCAGGACCGAGCCCTCGACGCCGTCCGGGAGGTCGAAGGTCCGCAGTTCGGCCGTGCGCACGGTGAGCCGGTGCATGGCGAGCACACCGGCGACCGCGGGCAGGACGCCCGCCTGGTCGGGCACGGCGATGAGGAGTTCGACCCCGAGCGGCTCGGGGTCGGCCTTCTCGTCCTTCTCCTCGGCGGCGGCCTCCGTCTGCGCGCGCAGCGACAGCACCGGCCCGCCCGTGCGGAACGCCTCGATGGCGAGCCGCTCCTGCTCGGCGCTGGTCTCGCCGGGCTCCGGCTCCTCCGGCTCGTCGCCGGCGAACAGCGCGTCGACCCGCTGGACCAGTTCGGTCACGAGCGAGGCCCGCCACGACGACCAGGCGGCGGGCCCGGTGGCCAGCGCGTCCGCCTCGGTCAGCGCGTGCAGCAGTTCGAGCGTGCCCGGAGATCCGACGGCGTCGGCCACGGACCGCACGGTGGCCGGATCCTCCAGGTCACGCCGGGTGGCCGTGTCGACGAGCAGCAGGTGGTGGCGTACGAGGGTGGAGAGGACCGCCACGTCCTCTCGGTCGAAGCCGATCCTGGCGGCCACGTCCTTGGCGATGATCTCGCCGGCGACGGAGTGGTCGCCGGGCCAGCCCTTGCCGATGTCGTGCAGCAGCGCGGCGACGAGCAGGAGGTCGGGCCGGTGCACCCGGCGGGTCATCTCGGAGGCCTGGACCGCGGTCTCGATGAGGTGCCGGTCGACGGTCCAGATGTGCACGGCGTTGCGCTGCGGCCGGCAGCGCACCCGCTCCCAGTCGGGCAGCAGGTGGGTGATCAGGCCTTCGGCCTCCAGCGCCTCCCAGACGTCGACGGTCGGACGCCCGGAGCCCAGCAGGGTGACGAGCTGCTCGCGCGCCTCCGCCGGCCAGGGCGTCGGCAGCGGCCGGGCGGTGGCCGCGAGGCGGCGTACGGCGTGCAGAGACAGCGGCAGTCCGGCCTGGGCGGCAGCGGCGGCGGCGCGCAGGGGCAGCACCGGATCCCGCTCCGGCCGGGCGGCGCGCGCGAGCACGACCTCGCCGTCCTGTTCGACCACGCCCTCGGCGAGCGGCGACCGCTCGGGGGCAGGCTTGCCCCCGCCGAGCATGGCGCGCAGCCGGGGCCGCACGGCGCGCGACCGCAGTACGCGCCCCACTTCACGCCAGGTCACATCACTGGCGTACGAGATGACCCGCGCTGCCTCGTACACCTGGCGCAGCAGGGTGTCGGCGTCCAGCAGCCCCAGCTCGGCGGCGACCTGGTCCTGTTCCTGGAGCGCGAGCCGGTCGGTCGCGCGCCCGGTGGTGAGATGCAGCGCGTCCCGTACGTCGAGGAGGCGGCGCCGGGCGTCCGCGAGCCCCTCGCGCGGGGCGTCCGCGAGCCAGGAGGCGGCTACGGCGCGCAGGGCGGTGGCGTCGCGCAACCCGCCGCGCGCCTCCTTGAGGTCGGGTTCCAGCAGGTACTGCAGTTCCCCCTGCCGCTCGGCCCGCTCGGCGCACAGCTCCTGGAGCTCCGGGAGGCGTTTGGGGGCTTGATTGCGCCAGTCGGCGAGGACGGAGGTCCGCAGCCCGGCGGTCAGGCCCAGGTCACCGGCGATATGCCGGGCGTCCAGCAGCCCGAGCTGCACCTTGAGGTCCTCGCCGGCGGTCTTGCGGGCCTCGGCGGGGGTGCGCACGGAGTGGTCGAGGGCCAGCCCCAGGTCCCAGACGGGGTACCAGATGCGGTCGGCCAGCGCGGCCACCGCCCGCTCGTCGGACCCGTCGTGCAGGAGCAGCAGATCCAGGTCGCTGCGGGGCGACAGCTCGCCCCGCCCGTATCCCCCGACGGCGACCAGTGAGGCCCCGCGCAGTTCGGTGGTGCCCGCGCCGAACAGTCCCGCGAGCCAGTCGTCCGTCAGCTCGGCCAGGGCCGAACGGCGCGGCGGCCCGGACTGCGCCTCCTCCTGGAGGAGGCGCAGCCGGGCCGCCGCATAGCCGCTGGGTCCCGAGTCCTCTGCATCCGTACGTACGTCCGTACTCGTCACCCAGTGACTCCTGTTCTTCTCTTCGGTCAGAGCGCGTCCGGGCCGCGCTCGCCGGTCCGGACCCGTACGGCCGTCTCGACCGGGAGGGACCAGACCTTGCCGTCACCGATCTTGCCGGTGCGGGCGGCCTTGACGATGACGTCGATCAGCTGCTCGGCGTCGTCGTCCTCGGCCAGTACCTCGATCCGGATCTTGGGAACCAGGTCGACCGTGTACTCGGCGCCGCGGTACACCTCGGTGTGTCCCCGCTGCCGACCGTACCCACTGGCCTCGGTCACCGTAAGTCCGTGCACCCCGAAGGCCTGCAGGGCTTCCTTGATCTCGTCGAGCCGGTGCGGCTTGACGACCGCGGTGATCAGCTTCATGCCTCGACCTTCTTGCTCTCGGTGGCGGCAGCGACGCTGCTCGTGGTGCTGGAGGAGATGTGCGAACCGGCGGCCGAGCTGAAGTCGTACGCGGTCTCGGCGTGCAGGGCCTGGTCGACACCGGTGACCTCGTCCTCCTCGGACGCCCGGAAGCCGATCGTCTTCTGGATGGCGAAGGCGATGATCCAGGTCACCACGAAGGTGTAGCCCATGACGGAGAAGGCACCGGTGGCCTGCTTGCCGAACTGGTCGAGGCCGCCGATCCCGTCGGTGGCGAGGAAGCCGACCATCAGGGTGCCGAGGACACCGCCGACCAGGTGGACGCCCACGACGTCGAGGGAGTCGTCGTAGCCGAGCTTGTACTTGAGGCTGACGGCCCAGGAGCAGACAGCGCCGGCGACGATGCCGATCAGGATGGCGCCGAAGGCGTTGACGTGACCACCGGACGGGGTGATCGCGACGAGGCCCGCGACGGCACCGGAGCAGGCACCGAGGGTGGTGAACGCACCGTGACGGATGCGCTCGTAGATCAGCCAGCCGATGATGGCCGCGGCGGTCGCGATCTGCGTGTTGATCGCCATGCGGGCGGTCGTGCCGTCGACACCGAGCCAGGAACCGGCGTTGAAGCCGAACCAGCCGAACCACAGCAGGGCGGTGCCGATCATGACCAGCGGCAGGCTGTGCGGCCGCATCGGGTCCTTCTTGAAGCCGATCCGCTTGCCCACGACGAGGACCGCGGCGAGCGCGCCGATACCGGCGTTGATGTGGACCGCCGTACCACCGGCGAAGTCGATGACGCCCATCTCGAAGAGCCAGCCACCCGGCGCCCACACCCAGTGCGCGACCGGGAAGTACACCAGGGTGACCCAGAGCGCGACGAAGACCATCCAGGCGCCGAACTTGACGCGGTCGGCCAGCGCACCGCTCATCAGGGCCGGGGTGATGACCGCGAACAGCATCTGGAACAGGATGAAGGCGAACGCGGCGATCTTGTGCGGCTCGCCGTTGGCGCCCGCGACGAAGCTGTCGACCGTGCTGGTGACGTCGATGCCCTTGAGGCCGATCGCCTCCAGGTCGCCGATGAAGCCGCCCTGGTCACCGCTGAAGGCGAGCGAGTAGCCGTACAGCACCCACAGGATGCTGACGATGCCCAGCGAGATGAAGGACATCATCAGCATGTTCAGCACGCTCTTGGCACGAACCATGCCGCCGTAGAAGAGCGCCAGGCCCGGCGTCATCACCATGACGAGCGCCGCACTGATCAATACGAATCCGGTATCTGTGCCGTTCAATGCCGGTATCTCCTCGTGGTCGGAACGGCCCGTGCGGATGCGGCAGCTTGGGAGCTATCGGGGAGGGCCGACTGTGCTGAGGAGACTGACGCAGCACCGTTTCGCCGGGAGTTTGGAAATGTTTCCCGGAGGTGACGAAGGCACCCATCACGTTACAGACAGGTGAAACGTGAATCGCGGAGGATTCATCCCGTGTGGGGCCCAGCCTCTGCGGGGCCCTCGGCGGATAACGGTTTCGTATCCGATGGAACTTCCGAGGGAATCCCCGGTGCGGCGCCTCGAACGGACCGACCGCGGCAGACCATCCGATGACCTGGCATGGGGGAGCCGAGTCGGGCAGTTCGGGATGGCCGGCCGCGGCCGGCGTGGAGGGGCCCCGGCGGTTGCCGGGCCGGGTCAGACCGCTTCGGCGGTCTCCGGGAGGTGGACGGCGAGCTGGTCGGTGAGGTCGACGACCTCCGCGAGACCACCGAAATCGCGTACGGCCGTGTCGACGGTCTTGCGGATGCGGGTGTTGACGCGCTCGGAGCGGACCTTGCCTGCGACGTCCATGGCCTCCTTGGCCATGGCGACCCCCTGCTCGGGCTCGCGCTGGAGCAGGTGCACGGTGGCCATGCCGATGAGGTTCAGCGCGTACGACCGCTGGTGTTCGGTGTCCGTCGAGAAGAGTTCGACGGCCCGGCGCATCACAGGTTCGGCGAGGGAGGCGTAGGTGGGGCTGCGGCCGGCGACATAGGCGAGGTCGCGGTAGGAGTGGGAGTTCTCGCCGTGCAGCTCCGCCTCGTTGAAGAAGCGGATCCAGTCGGGGTCCGGGTCGTCCCACTCCTCGGCGTCCGCGAAGACGTCCTCGGCCATCCGCACGGCCCGTTTGCACTTCCCGGGCTGGCCCATGTTGGCGTAGGCGCGGGCCTCCATCGCATACAGCATCGACTGGGTGCGGGGGCTCGCGCAGTCACGACTGCCGTACTGGGCGAGATGGATCAGTTCGAGGGCGTCGTCGGGGCGGCCGAGGTGGATCATCTGTCGGCTCATACTGGACAGGACATACGAACCGAGGGGCTTGTCGCCGGCCTCCTTGGCCGCGTGCAGGGCGAGGACGAAGTACTTCTGGGCGGTGGGCTGAAGGCCGATGTCGTAGCTCATCCAGCCGGCCAGTTCGGCCAGTTCGGCGGCGACCTTGAACAGTCTCCGGGTGGTGGCCTCGGGCTGTGGCTCCTGGAGGAGGTCGGTCACCTCGTGCAACTGGCCGACGACCGCCTTGCGGCGCAGACCGCCGCCGCACTGGGCGTCCCACTGCCGAAACATCACGGTCGTGGATTCGAGGAGGTCCAGCTCCGGCTGGGAGAGCCGGCCGGCGCGGCGGGCGGCGGACGATGGCTCGGGCTCGGCGCGCGGGGCGGGGGGTGCGGGGACGAGCCAGCGCTGCATCGGCTCGATGAGGGCCGGGCCCGCGGAGAGGGCGAGCGAGCTCCCGAGGAAGCCGCGCCGCGCCAGCATCAGGTCGCTGCGCGAGAACTCGCTGATCAGCGCCACGGTCTGCGGGCCCGTCCAGGGCAGGTCGACACCGGAGACGGACGGGGACTGGTGGGCCGCGCGCAGCCCCAGGTCCTCCACGGCGACGACACAGCCGAACCGCTCGGAGAACAGCTCGGACAGGATCCGCGGGATCGGCTCGCGCGGGTTCTCCCCGTCGAGCCACCGTCGTACGCGGGAGGTGTCGGTGGAGATGTGGTTGGCGCCGAGCTGGCGGGCCCGGCGGTTCACCTGCCGGGCGAGCTCGCCCTTGGACCAGCCGCTGCGGACGAACCACGAACCGAGCAGTTCGTTCGGGCGCTTCTCAGCGTTCGTGCCGCTTCCGCCGTTGCCGCCCACTGGAACGCCCCCATCCCTGAAACCACTTGTGCGCTGTGTGCGCCAAGCCCTACCAGAATGCCGGTTACCACGCCGTACGTCCGACCCTCGTCACCCATCGAACGGAAAGACGACTTGCCTCCGGCATACCCACGAGCGTGTACGTCCCCAGACCCCGTGCACTCAAAGTAATCCTACGATCACGCGTCCGGCCACGGCGATTCCAGAAACGCCACCATTCGCCACCCCTTCGAATGAACTAACGGTCGCCCGTCCGCGATTCACTTGACACATGACGGCCGGGAGCGGGCGGAGCGATGCATTCAGGGGCGCGCGTCGACGACCGCACCACCCAGGATGCCGTGGTGCGCCGCCCGCACGGAAGCAGAGCGTCGCATTCCGACTCCGTCGCGTAACCACCCGCGCGCTGGACCCGTTGGAGGGGGCATGGGCTTCACGATCGGCGGCATCCGGGAGATGCGATCCGGCACGCGTCGACGCGGCCGTTCCTCGGAGTGCACGGCCGTGGCCGAGTTCACCGGCCTCTGGGGATGGGATGTCGTCCCCGGCGCGCGGACGGCTTCGGGCGCGTGCTCGTGCGGCAGGACCACCTGCTCCGCACCCGGCGCACATCCCCTCGGCTTCGCGCCTCCCGTCCGCGCCGGAGCGACGCTCGACGAGGTGACCGAGGCCTGGGCCGAGTTCCCCGGCGCCTCCGTGATGCTGCCGGTGGGCCGCTCGTTCGACGTGATCGAGGTCGCCGAGTCGGCCGGGCGACACGCGCTGGCCCGCCTGGAACGCATGGGCCTCCCCGTCGGCCCCGTGATCGCCACCCCCGAGGGCCGCGCCCACTTCTTCGTCGCCCCCGGCGCCGCCGCCGAGCTGCCCTCCCTGCTCTACCGCATGGGCTGGGACGACCCCTGCGCCCTGGACCTGCGCGGTCTCGGCCCCGGCACCCATGTCACCGCCCCGCCGTCCGACCGCGGCGGCCTCGGCCCGGTCCGCTGGCTCCGCTCCCCCGCGCTCGACTCGGCGACCAGGCCACCGGCCGCGCGACTGCTGCTGGGCACCCTGGCCTATGTGGCGCACCGGTCCCGGGCCTGAGCCCGGCCGCTGCCCGCACAGCAAAGCGCCCGTCCCCGACTGCACCTCGGGGGCGGGCGCTTCTCCGCTACCACTTCCGAAATTTCGGAGGCTCTCGCAGGCTCAGTCGCCGATCAGCGCATCCACGAACGCCTCCGGCTCGAACGGCGCCAGGTCGTCCGCTCCCTCTCCCAGGCCGACGAGCTTCACGGGCACCCCCAGCTCGCGCTGCACGGCGATGACGATGCCGCCCTTGGCGGTGCCGTCGAGCTTGGTGAGGACGATGCCGGTGATGTCGACGACCTCGGCGAAGACCCGCGCCTGGACGAGACCGTTCTGACCGGTGGTGGCGTCGAGGACGAGCAGGATCTCGTCCAGCGGCGCGTGTTTCTCGACGACGCGCTTGACCTTGCCGAGCTCGTCCATGAGGCCGGTCTTGGTGTGCAGCCGGCCGGCGGTGTCGATGAGGACGACATCGGCGCCCTCGTCGATGCCCTCCTTGACCGCGTCGAAGGCGATCGACGCCGGGTCGCCGCCCTCGGGACCGCGCACGGTACGGGCACCGACGCGCTCGCCCCAGGTCTGGAGCTGGTCGGCGGCCGCGGCACGGAAGGTGTCGGCGGCGCCGAGGACGACGTTCTTGCCGTCGGCGACGAGGACGCGCGCGAGCTTGCCGGTGGTGGTGGTCTTGCCGGTGCCGTTGACGCCGACGACCATCACGATGCCCGGGGTGTCGAGCGGCGATTCGGTGTGGACCGCGCGGTCGAACTCGGGGACGAGGATCTTCAGCAGCTCCTCGCGCAGCAGCGTGCGCAGCTCCGCAGGGGTACGGGTGCCGAGCACCCTCACCCGCTCGCGCAGCCGTTCGACCAGTTCCTGGGTGGGCTGGACGCCGACGTCGGCGGTGAGGAGGGTGTCCTCGATCTCCTCCCAGGTGTCGTCGTCGAGGTGCTCGCGCGAGAGCAGTGTGAGCAGCCCCTTGCCCAGCGCGTTCTGGGAGCGGGAGAGCCGGGCGCGCAGCCGTACCAGACGGCCGGCGGCCGGTTCGGGGATCTCGATCTCGGGGGCGGCGGGCGGTTCCGCGACGGCCACGGGCGCCGACGCCGAACCGTCCGGGAGATCCACCTCCTCGATCGTCCGGCGCGGTTCGTCGCGCGGCGTCTCGGCCTCGTCGCCGACGTGCGGCTCGGCCGGGGGGGCGGTGATGTCGGGTGTCGTGGGGGGAGCCGGGGGCAGCGGCTTCTTCCTGCGGCTGCCTACGACGAGCCCGCCCAGCACGCCGAGCACGACCACGGCGATGACTACAGCAAGGATGAGTTCCATAACGGGACCAGTATGCGGGACCGCTCCCCGACGCGTTCGATCGCCGTACGGGGGGACACGGCCCTTCCACACCCCTGGCTACCTGACGAACCGTCAGCTAACGTCCCCCTTCACAGCCGCCCGAAGGGGGTCCCCATGCCCGTCACGGTCGTCCGTTTCAATCTGGTCGAGCCCGGCGCCATGCCCAGCTCGCTCCGGGCCCGCTACCGGGCCGCCGTCGAGATGGCCGCGTACGCCGACGAGCAGGGCATCAGCACCGTACAGACGGAGGAGCACCACGGGGTCGAGAACAACTGGCTGCCGTCGCCGTTCGTCTTCGCGGGGGCGGTGTTCGGGGCGACGCGGCGGATCGCGGTCACGGTGTCGGCGATGATCGGGCCGCTGCACGATCCGCTGCGGCTGGCGGAGGACATCGCCGTACTGGATCTGGTGAGCGGCGGGCGGCTGGTGACCGTGGCCGGGATCGGGTACCGGCCGGAGGAGTACGCGCAGTTCGACGTGGAGTGGGAGAGGCGCGGCAAGCGGCAGGACGAGGTGCTGGAGACGCTGCTCCGGGCGTGGACGGGTGAGCCGTTCACCTACCGGGGGCGCACGGTCCGGGTCACCCCGCGTCCGGGCACCGAGCCCCATCCGCTGCTGCTGGTCGGCGGTTCCTCCAGGGCCGCGGCGCGCCGGGCGGCACGTCTGGGACTCCCCTTCTTCCCGAGCGCGCATCTGCCGGAGCTGGAGGCGTACTACAAGGAGCGGCTCGTGGAGTACGGCACGGAAGGCTGGACGATGATGCCCGCCGCCGAGACGCCGCTGCTGCACGTGGCGGAGGATCCGGACCGGGCGTGGGCCGAGTACGGCGGCCACTTCCTGCACGAGGCGCGGACGTACGCCTCCTGGCAGTCGGCCGGCATCCGGTCGGCCGTGCGGTCGGGGGCGGCGACGGTGGCGGAGCTGCGCGCGGAGGGCGTGTACCGGATCGTCACGCCGGACGAGTGTGTGGCGCTGGGCCTGGACAACTACGTCCTGCATCCACTGGCCGGCGGGATGCCCCTCGAGGAGGGGTGGCGGGGTCTGCGCCTGTTCGCCGAGCGGGTGCTGCCCCGCCTCGCCGGCTGACGTTCGGCCGCCCGGGCGAACCGCTGTCCCGGCCCGCTCGGCGGTCGGGCCGGGACGGCGGTCGGGCCGGGACGGCGGTGGGGTACGGGCTAGCCCATCTCCTCCAGCGCCTTGCCCTTCGTCTCCTTCACGAACTTCCAGACGAACGGGATGGAGAGCGCGGCGAAGACCGTGTAGATCACGTACGTCACCGAGAGGTTCCAGTCGGCCAGGGACGGGAAGCTCGCGGTGATGGCCCAGTTGGCGATCCACTGGGCGGACGCGGCGACACCCAGGGCGGCGGCACGGATCCTGTTCGGGAACATCTCGCCGAGCATCACCCATACGACGACACCCCAGGAGAGGGCGAAGAAGAGGACGAAGACATGGGCGGCGACCAGGGCGACCCAGCCCTGGGTGGCGGGGAGCTTGCCGTCGACGAGGTCGTAGGAGAAGGCCCAGGCCTCCAGGGCGAGGCCGATGACCATGCCGACGGAGCCGATGAGGGCGAGCGGCTTGCGGCCGATCCGGTCGACGAAGATCATCGCGATGACGGTGCCGACGATGTTGATGATCGAGGTCGTGAAGGAGTAGAAGAACGACTCGCTGGGGTCGACGCCCACGGACTGCCACAGCGTCGCGGAGTAGTAGAAGGCGACGTTGATACCCACGAACTGCTGGAAGACCGACAGGCCGATGCCGATCCAGACGATCGGCTTGAAGAGGAAGCTGCCGCCGAGCAGGTCCTTGAAGGTCGACTTGTCCTCGCGCCGCATGGCCGACTCGATCTCGGCCACCCGGGCGTCCAGGTCGACGTCCTCGCCCTCGACCTCGGCGAGCACCTCACGGGCGCGCTCGTCCTTGCCGACGGAGATCAAAAAGCGCGGGGACTCGGGGATCGCGAAGGAGAGCAGGCCGTAGAGCACGGCCGGGACGACCATGACGCCGAGCATGATCTGCCAGGCCTCCAGGCCGAGCAGCTCACCACGCTGGTCGCCGTCGGCGGCGTTGAGGATGCCCCAGTTGACGAGCTGGGAGACGGCGATGCCGACGACGATCGCGGCCTGCTGGAACGAGCCGAGCCGGCCCCGGTAGGCGGGCGGGGCGACCTCGGCGATGTAGGCGGGGCCGATGACGGACGCCATGCCGATGGCGAAGCCGCCGACGATCCGCCAGAAGGCGAGGTCCCAGAGCGCGAAGGGGAGCGCGGAACCGACGGCGCTGACCGTGAAGAGGGCGGCCGCGATCTGCATGCACCGGATACGGCCGATGCGGTCGGCTATCCGGCCCGCCGTGGCCGCCCCGACGGCACAGCCGATGAGGGCGACGGCGATGACCTGTGCCAGGGCCGTGGAGCCGATGTCGTAGCGGTGGCGGATGGCTTCGACGGCGCCGTTGATCACGGCGCTGTCGTAGCCGAAGAGGAAACCGCCCATCGCGGCCGCCGCCGCGATGAAGATCACGTGCGAGAGATGGTCGGGCTGGGCGCCGCGAGCTCCTGCCCTGGGCTGCGCTGTGCTGGTCACGTCTGTACTCCTCGGCGGGCACGTCGCCGATGTCGGGGGAACGGGCCTGATGATCTGCTGGACCAGCCCCGCCTACCCGCGCTCGGAATCGCCTAACGCAGCCGCTGGCTGATCACCTTCGAGACACCGTCGCCCTGCATCGACACGCCGTACAGCGCGTCGGCGACCTCCATGGTCCGCTTCTGGTGGGTGATCACGATCAGCTGGGACGCCTCCTGCAGCTCCTGCATGATCCGGATCAGCCGCTGGAGGTTGGTGTCGTCGAGCGCCGCCTCGACCTCGTCCATCACATAGAACGGACTGGGCCGCGCCTTGAAGATCGACACCAGCATGGCGACGGCGGTCAGCGACCGCTCGCCGCCCGAGAGCAGCGAGAGCCGCTTGACCTTCTTGCCCGGCGGCCTGGCCTCGACGTCGACACCGGTGGTGAGCATGTTGTCCGGGTCGGTGAGGATCAGCCGTCCCTCGCCGCCCGGGAAGAGCCGACCGAATACACCCTCGAACTCCCGTGCGGTGTCCCAGTACGCCTCGGTGAAGACCTGCTCGACCCGCTCGTCGACCTCCTTCACCACCTGCAGCAGATCGGCGCGGGTCTTCTTCAGGTCCTCCAGCTGCTCGCTGAGGAACTTGTGCCGCTCCTCCAGCGCCGCGAATTCCTCCAGCGCCAGCGGATTGACCTTGCCGAGCTGCTGGTACGCCCGCTCGGCCGCCCTGAGCCGCTTCTCCTGCTCGGCCCGGTGGAACGTCTTCGGCTGGTTGCGGGGATGCTCCGGGTCCTCCGGCAGCTCCTCCCCCTCCGCCGGCGGCGACGGCGGTACGAGCTGGTCGGGCCCGTACTCCGCGATCAGCCCCTCCGGCTCGACACCCAACTCCTCCAGCGCCTTGGTCTCCAGCTGCTCGATCCGCATCCGCTTCTCGGCACCGAGCACCTCGCCCCGATGGACGGAGTCGGTCAGCTTGTCCAGCTCGGCCTTGAGTTCACGCCCCTCGCCACGGGCCTGCCCGAGTTCCTGCTCACGGCGTGCCTTGGCCGCGTCGGCGGCGGTGCGTTCCTGCTCCGCGCGGCCGAGGGAGACCTCGACATGGCGGAGCAACTGCCGGGCGCCGGAGGCGACCGCCTCGGCCACGGCAGCCTCGTGCCGCAGCCGCGCCCTGCGCTGTTCGGCCCGCGCCCGCGCCTCGCGCTCGGCCCGCGCGGCGCGGTCGAGTGAATCCGCGCGCCCCGCGAGCCCCTTGACCCGCTCCTCATGCGTCCGCACCTGGAGACGGGCCTCCATCTCGGTCTGCCGCGCGTTGGCCCCGTCCGCCGCGAGCCGATCCCGTACGAAGGTGTCCGGCTCCTCCTCGACGGGCATCTCCTCGGCCACCGCGAGCCGTTCGGCCAGCTCCTCCGCGTCCTGTACGGCCTTGTCGAGCGCCTCCTGGGCACGTGCGGCGGCGGCCGTGGACCGTTCGGCCTCCCCGGCGGCGCCCCGCGCCTGCCCGGCCAGCCGCCCGAGCTGCTGGGCGACGGCGGACTTCTCCCGCTCGCCCGCCCGGCGCCGCTCCCCCAGCTCCTCCACGGTCCCGGCCCGCTCCCGGCGCAGCTCGACGGCGTTCTGCTGGGCCTCGGCCAACTCCTCGCACCGTACGGCCAGTTCCTCCAGCTCGGCCGCCGCCTCGTCGACGGCGGCCTGCACCTCCAGCAGGCTCGGTGCCCCGGCCGAGCCGCCGTGGGCGAAGTGAGCCCCGAGCAGGTCGCCCTCGGCGGTGACCGCGGTGAGATCGGGGCGCGTGTATACGAGGGCCTCGGCGTCTTCGAGGGTGTCCACGACGACGATGCCGTGGAGGAGGCGGCGGACGGCGGGGGTGAGGTCGGAGGGGGCGCGGACCAGGCGCTCCGCTGGAATCCCCGGGTGCGGCCGGTGTTCGTCCGCGGGTCCGTCGTGGCTGGTCGCGCGGTTCCCCGCGCCCCTTTCGGGCTCCGCCGAGGGAACCGGCGTCGGGTCCTCCGGCCCTCCTGCGGTCAGCAGCGCCGCTCGTCCGGCGTCCTGCTTGCGCAGCAACCGGATCGCCTCCGCCGCGGCGGAGGGTGAGGTCACCGCGATCGCGTCGGCCGCCGCGCCGAAGGCGGCCGCGAGGGCGACCTCGTGTCCCGGGGTGACCGTCAGCAGTTCGGCGGCCGGACCCAGCACCCCGCCGAGGCGGTCCTTCGCACCGAGCAGCGCGCCCGTACCGTCCTTGCGGCGCAGGCCGAGGGCGAGGGCTTCGTGGCGGGCCTGGGTGGCGGCGCGGCGGCGTTCGGCTGTGGTCGTGGCCTCACGGGCGGCGGTGAGGGCGGTCTCGGCCTCGGCCAGGGCGCGCTTCGCGGCGTCGTGCTGTTCGGCCAGGTCGGAGTCGTCGGCGTCGAGGTGGTCGACCTCGGCCTTGAGCGCCTCGTACTCCTCCTGCGCCGCGGCGGCACGCTCGCGCGCCTCGTCACGGGCGGCGGCGAGGCGGTCGATCTCGGACTGGGCGGAGGCCGCCCGGGAGCGGGCGGCGTTGACCTGGCCGCCCAGGCGGGCGAGGCTCTCGCGGCGGTCGGCGATGGAACGGGCGACGTCCTTCAGCCGGCGTTCCTCGACCATCAGTTCGCGCTCCAGCTCGGCGCGGTGCTCGACCGTGTCCTCCAGGGCGCGCTCGGCCGCCTCCAGGGCCGCTTCGAGTTCGGCCTCCTGTTCACGGATGCGGGCCGCCTCGCGCTCCATGTCCTCCGGGTCACGGCCGCGCCGCTCCTCGGGGGGCGCGGAGGTGGCGCTCTTGACCCGGGCGTCGGCGAGGGAGATCGTGCCGCGCACCCGTTCGGCGAGCTGCGACAGCTCGTACCAGGTCTCCTGGGCACGCTGGAGGCGCGGAGTGAGCCGGCGCACCTCGCCCTCCAGCTGGGCCTCCCGATGGAGCGCCTTCTTCAGCTCGGTTTCGGCGGCCTCCTTGCGCTGCTTCAGCGCGGCCTCGTCGGCGACTTCCGTACGGAGCGCCGCGTGGAGGCGTACGAGATCGTCGGCGAGCAGTCGCAGGCGTGCGTCGCGCAGGTCGGCCTGGATGACGGCGGCCCGGCGGGCGACGGCGGCCTGGCGGCCCAGCGGTTTGAGCTGGCGGCGGAGTTCGTCGGTGAGGTCCTGGACGCGGGCCAGGTTGGCCTGCATGGCGTCCAGTTTCCGGAGCGCCTTCTCCTTGCGCTTGCGGTGCTTGAGGACCCCGGCGGCCTCCTCGATGAAGGCGCGGCGGCCCATGGGGTCGGCGTGCAGGACGGAGTCGAGCTGGCCCTGGCCGACGATGACGTGCATCTCGCGGCCGATGCCGGAGTCGGAGAGCAGGTCCTGGATGTCGAGGAGCCGGCAGGTGTCGCCGTTGATCTGGTACTCGCTGCCGCCGTTGCGGAACATGATCCGCGTGATCGTGACCTCGGAGTACTCGATGGGGAGGGCCCCGTCGGAGTTGTCGATGGTCAGGGACACCTCCGCGCGGCCGAGCGGGGGACGCCCGGTGGTGCCGGCGAAGATGACGTCCTCCATCTTGCCGCCGCGCAGCGACTTGGCCCCCTGTTCGCCCATGACCCAGCTGAGCGCGTCCACGACGTTGGACTTGCCCGAACCGTTGGGCCCGACGACGCACGTGATGCCCGGTTCGAACCGGAGCGTGGTCGCCGAGGCGAACGATTTGAACCCTCGGAGGGTCAGGGCCTTGAGGTGCACGGCGCTGGACTCTACCTTCCGGCCTTGTCTCACTCCATGAACGCGCGGTTTCACCCATGAACGTGCAGGGCACATCAGACGTTAAAGAGGGTGAGGTGGGTCGGGGGCCGGGGGCCAGGCGGGGCTCGGAACAGCTTGGGACAGAAAGAAGGGACGCCTCGAGAGAAGGCGTCCCTTGCAGATCTGACAACTTAGCGGTTGATACGGGCAGCCCAACCACTGCTGTCTGTCGTGCTGCGATGCAGTGATCAGGTGAGCGCAGGCTCCGCCTGGCGTGCGTCGAGCTCCATGAGCGAGTCGTGAGAAGCGGCAGCCGTCAACGCGTCGTTCTCCGCCTGGATGCGTCCGAGCTCGGATTCCAGGTCCTGGACACGCTGCTGGAGCCGTCGCATCTCGGCGAGGAGTCGCGGGTCGGAGCCGCCGACGTAACCGAGAAGCGCCTTTGCCATGATGGATGGTCCTCCACACTGAGTGACCGACCGAAGCGGTGTGGGTCGTGAGGGAATCGCACCCGCGATGCTTGGCACTGTTGAGTTTTTGCTGCCGTCTTCATGCCAAACAGCTAAGGTGCGCGGGGTTGCTTTTAGCGTCTCACCAAAAAGTTTGACGGTCAACACGATCACGCCCCGCAATGGCGGGCATCCCACTGCCGCGCGGCCCCGAACGGGCGACGCTGCGGCGTTTCCGGGACCTCTCCTGGCCGGCGGAGCGAGGGGATCATCCTTTGGTCGGAGCCTGCCACGACTAACGCGTCTTGGCAATCACCTGCACATTTCTGGTTTGTGCATGCTCCTGGCATATGCCGGTGGCGCTCCCCTCCGCTCGCGCGCGACTCGTCGCACCCGGCGGATCAGCGGATGGCGAAGCCCTCGTACCCCCCGCGCGGTGTGTCCCAGATCTCGGTCACACCCACCACGCGCCCGGGCGTGTCGTCACTCTGGAGCCACTCCAGTAGCCCCTGGCACGCCTCGCGCGGGCCCTCGGCGACCACCTGGACCCGTCCGTCGGCCAGATTGAGAGCAAAACCACTCAGGCCGCCGATCTCCAGGGCCCTGGCCCGGGTGAACCAGCGGAAACCCACACCTTGCACCCGTCCACGCACCCAGACGACCAGCCGTACATCCTCGCTCATGCCTGCACGCTAACGGGCCAATGTCTCCCGGGTCTCACCCTCCCCTGGCGCCATGCTGTACCGTCCCGACCCAATGAATCTCATATGAAACTCACTCCTTCGTGTGAGATTCGTGAAGAACACGATCACAACGTTGACGGACTCCCCAACGTTGACCGCAGGACACCGCAAGGACGAGGAAGGCCAAGACATGGGACGCCACCGACGCTCCGCCGCCGGCCGCGCCGCCAGGGGGGGCCGCGCCGCCGGGGTCACTGACCGGGGCTTCGTCTCCGATGAGCCGCACTACGGTCCGGAGAACCTGTACGGGTTCGCCGAGTTCCTGGAGGCCGACGCCAAGGCCTCCGCGCGGAGCGGTGGCTCGCGCCGCCGCAAGAAGAAGACCGTGACGCCCGTGAAGACCGGTCTCCTCGGTGTCTCCGCCGCCGTCGCCCTCGGCACCGTCGCGGTGGCCACCGGGGTCCTGCCGGGCGGCGACCAGTACACGATCAGTGGCGGCAACGCCAACGAGACGGTGGTGCCCGCCGGCTCGCCGACGGGTGCGCCGACCCAGCAGGGCGGCACGGACGGCGCCGCGCAGGAACAGCGCGAGGACGAGTCCACCAGCCGCGACGCCCAGCGCGAGGCCTCTCCTTCGACCCCGGCCCCCTCGACCATGCCGTCCGAGAAGAAGCCCGCCGAAGAGGCGGACAAGGGCCCCGGCTCGCAGAAGACCAAGACGCCGTCCGACAAGCCCACCAAGGAGAAGGAGAAGGAGAAGGGCAAGGAGAAGGACACCACTTCTCCGGCGGAGCTCTCCTCCGAGACCCAGGCCGAGGCCGCGGTCCTCCTGCTGGTCAACGAGGAGCGGGCCAAGGCGGGCTGCCAGCCGGTGGCGGCCAACAGCGATCTGGCGAAGCTGGCCGAGGCGTTCAGCGAGGACATGGCTCTGCGCGGCTTCTTCGACCACACCGACCCCGACGGCTCGGACCCGTGGGACCGCGCGGCCGCCCTCGGGATCACCGGTCTCGGCGGCGAGAACATCGCCCGCGGCCAGGCCACCGCCGAAGCGGTCATGGAGGCCTGGATGAACAGCCCCGGCCACCGGGCGAACATCCTGAACTGCGACTTCAAGACCCTCGGAGTCGGCGTCGTCCTGGGCGACGGCGGCCCGTGGTGGACGCAGGACTTCGGCTACTGAGACAACCGCGGGCGAAAAGCTGCGAGCCCTCCCGGCCAAGGGACTGCTCTCACCCTCCGCGCTAACCAGCAGTTAGTGCAATCTTCTGGCTAGCGCTGTGTCGGAGTATCCTCGGGGTATGGAATCAGCCGCGCAGACCGCTGTGACGCCCGCGCGGGCCGTCGCGGGCACGGACGCCGTGAACGTCGACGAGCTGGCCTTCGACGTGTTCGCCAGGAACTGTCCTTCCCGGGGCACACTGGAGCATGTCACGGGCCGTTGGGGCGTGCTCACGATGGGCGCGCTGCACGAGAGTTCCCTGCGCTTCAACGAACTGCGCCGCCGCGTCGACGGCGTCAGCGAGAAGATGCTCTCTCAGACCCTGCACGCCCTGGAGCGCGACGGCCTGGTCCACCGCGATGCGCAGCCCACCAACCCACCCCGCGTCGACTACAGCCTCACTCCGCTCGGCCGCGAGGTCTCCGAGCGCCTGCTGTCCCTCATCACCTGCGTGGAGGACCGCATGGAGGAGGTGCTCCGGTCCCGCGAGCGCTACGACGCGACGCGCGGCGCCCGCTGACACGTCGGGCAGAAGTAGCTGGACCGGTTCATCCACGGCCGCCGCCGCATGGGCGTGGCACAGCGGCGGCAGGGCTGCCCCTCACGGCCGTACGCGTCCAGAGACCGGTCGAAGTACCCCGACTCGCCGTTCACGTTGACGTAGAGGCTGTCGAAGCTGGTGCCGCCCACCGCGAGGGCCGCGTTCATCACGTCCCGTACGTGGCCCAGGAGTTCGGTGGTGCGGGGGCGGGTGAAACCGGCGGTGGGCCGCTCGTAGTGGATCCTCGCCCGCCAAAGTGCCTCGTCCGCGTAGATGTTGCCGACCCCGCTGATCAACGACTGGTCGAGCAGGGCCCGTTTGATCGTCGTACGCTTCCGCCGCAGCGCCTGGTGGAAGGCCTCGGCGTCGAACTGCGGGTCGAGGGGGTCGCGGGCGATGTGCGCGATGACGTCCGGCAGACCGTCGGGGGTGGTGTCGTGCAACGACAGTCCCCCGAAGGTGCGTTGGTCGACGAAACGCAGCTCGGTGGCGAGGTCGTCCGCGAAGCGGACACGGATCCTGAGGTGCTTCTCGTCGGCCGCGTCGTGCGGCTGCACGAGCAGTTGGCCGCTCATGCCGAGGTGCGCGAGGACGGCGATCCCGGTGTCCTCCACGGGCAGCCACAGGTACTTCCCACGTCGGCTGGGCTCACCGATGCGGTGCCCCTTGAGCCGGTGCGCGAAGTCCTCCGGGCCGGCCAGGTGACGGCGGATCGCCCGGGGGTGCAGCACCTCCACATCGGCGACGGTGCGGTGCGCCACCCAACGCTCCAGGCCCCGCCGGACGACCTCGACCTCGGGCAGTTCTGGCACGGGGTCCTCCGGAGGTGGGGCGGGGGGCGTGAGGGGGGTGGAGTTGGGGGCGGGTGCGGGTTCGGTGGGGGCTGGTCGCGCAGTTCCCCGCGCCCCTGAAAAGACAGGGGCTGCGCCCCGTGCTTTTCAGGCCCGCAGGGCCGTGGTCTTTCAGGCCCGCAGGGGCCTGATGCTTTTAGGGGCGCGGGGAACTGCGCGAGAAGCCCCACCGGGCCGCACCCGGAGAACCCACCGCAGCCGCCCCCGCATCCCCTCGCGGGGGCCCGGGGGCGGCGGCACCCGGCGGTCAGGCCGGGGCGGTGTCCGAAGGTGTGTCCGCGGTGTCGTCGACGGCGGCCGCGGCCACGGCCTCGGCCGCCGCCTTCGCCCGCTCGTCCGCCGCGGCGCGGATCGCCCGCCAGGCGGACTCGGCCGCCTGCTGCTCCGCTTCCTTCTTGCTGCGGCCGGTGCCGGTGCCGTACGAGACGCCTCCGACGCGGGCGGCAGCTGTGAAGGTCTTCTCATGGTCGGGGCCGGTCTCCGTGACCAGGTACTCGGGCACACCGAGCCCCTCGGTCGCGGTGAGCTCCTGGAGACTGGTCTTCCAGTCCAGGCCGGCTCCGAGATTCGAGGACTTCTCGATCAACGGGTCGAACAGGCGGTGCACCAGCTCCGCCGCGGAGTCGAGCCCCTGGTCGAGATAGACCGCACCGATCACCGCTTCGAGGGTGTCGGCGAGGATGGATGCCTTGTCCCGGCCGCCTGTGCCCTCTTCACCGCGGCCGAGCCGGATGAAGGAGCCGAGGTCGAGCCCGCGGCCCACCTCCGCCAGCGCACGAGAGTTGACCACCGCGGCCCGCAGCTTGGCCAGTTGGCCTTCGGGCAGGTCGGGGTGGGTGCGGTACAGCGTGTCCGTGACCACGAGGCCGAGCACGGAGTCCCCGAGGAACTCCAGACGCTCGTTGGTGGGCAGACCGCCGTTCTCGTACGCGTACGAACGGTGCGTCAGCGCACGCACCAGAAGGGCGGACTCGAGCTGGTAGCCGAGCCGCCCTTCCAGAAGCGTGTGGGACGAGGCTGTGTTCTCCGCCTTTTTCTTGGCGTTGGTCTCCGCCTTGGCGTCAGACATAGAGCCTCTCACCAGCCGCTCAGACCTCGAGGACCTGGCGCTTGTTGTAGGTGCCGCAAGACGGGCACGCGATGTGCTGCAGCTTGGGCTCGTGGCAGCGCTCGCACGCAACCAGGGTGGGGACCGCAGCCTTCCACTGCGACCGGCGGTGGCGCGTGTTGCTGCGCGACATCTTCCGCTTCGGAACAGCCACGGCTACTTCTCCTGCTTCTCGTCGACACCGGAATCGGCGCCGCTCATCTCGTCCTTCTCGCCGTCTTCGAGTGAACCGGCGAGTCCCTGCAGTGCCGCCCAACGGATGTCGACGGCGTCGTGGTGGTGGGCCGGGTCGTCCGCCAGCCGCACTCCGCACTCGGAGCACAGGCCGGGGCAGTCGTCCTGGCACACCGGCTGCATCGGCAGTGCGAGCACCACCGCATCACGCAGCACGGGTTCGAGGTCGAACAGGCCGTCCTCGATGAAGAGCCTGTCCTCGTCTTCCTCGGCGTCGTCGGCCGGCTCCGCCTTGGGGCGGCCCCGGTCGTCGGCGTCAGGGTACGAGAACATCTCCTGGAAGTCCGCTTCGAGCTCCAGCTCCAGCGGCTCCAGACACCTTACGCACTCCCCCTTGGCCCGTGCACGGGCGGTGCCTGTGACAAGCACACCTTCCATGACCGACTCCAGACGGAGTCCGAGCTCCACCGGCGCGCCTTCCGGCACTCCGATCACTCCGTGGATCCCGAGATCCTTGGGAGCGTCGATCTCGCGGGTCAGGCGCTGCAGCGCGCCAGGACGCCGCCCCAGCTCGTGTGTGTCGAACACGAGAGGGTTGCGGTGGTCGAGGCGGGCGTTCAGGGCCATTCCTGCTTTCGATCTTGAAGCTCGAGAACACCGCCCTTCGATGATTCCCGGGCAGCGTTGATCGCGGACGTACACGCGACCGAAGAGCCAGGATACTGGACCTTTCGCTATCGGCCCAATCCGCTGTCAGCGGCCCTGCTCGTAGCGGCGCAACTGCTCCGCCGTGATCATGGTGGTGTCGAAGAGGCTGGTCTCGTCGAGCGTGTTCGCCTGCGGCTGCGCGTACCCCTGGTGCCCCTGCTGGTCCTGGTGCCCCTGGGGGGTCGGCTGTCCCTGGTTCGGGTCGTACGCGGGCTGCTGCGGGTAGCCGGCCGCGTACGGGTCGGCCTGCTGGTAGCCGTAGGGGTCGGCGGCCTGCTGGGGCTGGGCGTACTGCTGCTGGTAGCCGTAGGGGTCCTGCTGGTACGCCGTCGCCGCGTAGGAGTCCTGCTGCTGCCCGTACGAGGGCTGCTCCGGCAGGGACGGGGACTGGGGGGCGGGGGTGTCGGCCAGTTCGGCGAGGCCGGCCAGGTAGTCGGCGTCGCTGGTGGGCTGCGGGGAGGTGCCGTCGTCGTTCAGGGCGAGGGCGCCGAGGTCGTCGGTGGCGATCCGGCCGTGCAGCTTCTGCCGGCCGCGGCCGACGGCCTCCAGGGTCTTGGCGAGGACCGCCTCGAAGGCGCCGAGCTTGGCGTCCACGTAGGCGTCGGCGTCCTTGCGCAGGGTCTCGGGGTCGTGGCTGCGCTCGGGGGCGTCCTCGTCCTCGTAGCCCTGCTCGTCGAGGCCGGGGCCCGTGCCCAGGAGCTTCTCGCGGCCACGGCCCACCGAACCGAGGGTCTTGGTGAGGACGACCTCGAAGTTGGCGAGCTTGGAGTCGACGTACTCGTCGGCCTCTGCGCGGACCTCCTCGGCCTCCTGGCGGGCCTCGCCGAGGATGCGGTCGGCCTCGTTCTGGGAACGGCGGGCGACCTCGGTGTCGGAGATCAGGGAGCCGCGCTCGGCGTGCGCATTCGCGACGATCCGCTCGGCCTCCTGGCGGGCCCGCTCGACCATGTGGTCGCGATCGCCGATCAGCTCCCGCGCCTGGGCGAGGGAGTCGGGCAGGGCCGCACGCAGTTCGTCGAGCAGGGAGAGCAGTTCGGCGCGGTTGACCACGCACGAGGCCGACATGGGCATGGATCGGGCGCCGGAGACCACCGAGACGATCTCGTCGAGCTTCTTCTGCACGTCCACCGTGTGGTCCACCGTGTGCTCGCCACTCTCTACAGCTGTGTTGGAGACGGTCGGGTCGACTGTACGGCCAGCGGGGGACGTTCGTCCGCTCAGTCCCGCTTCAGTCGCTCGGCCAGCGCTTCGAGGACCAGGGGGGGCACCAGGTGGGAGACGTCGCCGCCCCAGGTGGCGACCTCCTTGACCAGGGAGGACGACAGGAAGCTGTAGGTGGGGTTGGTGGGCACGAAGAGGGTCTCCACGCCCGACAGGCCGATGTTCATCTGGGCCATCTGCAACTCGTAGTCGAAGTCGCTGACCGCGCGCAGGCCCTTGACGATGGCCGGGATGTCGCGCTGCTTGCAGAAGTCGACCAGCAGCCCGTGGAAGGCCTCCACCCGTACGTTCGCGTACTCGGCGGTGACCTGGCGGATCAGCTCGATCCGCTCGTCGACCTCGAAGAGGCCCTTCTTGGACTTGTTGATCATCACCGCGACATAGACCTCGTCGTACAACTTGGAGGCGCGGCCAATGATGTCGAGGTGTCCGTTGGTGATGGGGTCGAACGACCCGGGACAGACGGCACGGCGCACTTGGAATCCCTCGCTCTCCGGTCCGGTCATCGTGCGTCTTCGCACGTAGAGGCGGCGCGACCGTACCAAAACGTTCCCTCGCCGTAGCGACGGGCCCTGATGGCTTCGAAACCGGTCGGCCAGGCGAATTCACCGCCTCTGGTGCTGCGCTCCACGGTGACGAGGGCTTCGTCGCCGAGCCAGCCCCCGGTACGGAGTGTGAGCAGTATCTCCCGAAGATCGTCGTCCGAGACGGCGTACGGGGGGTCCAGGAAGACGAGGTCGTACGGCTCGGCCGGCGCCGGGCCCTGGATGATCTGTTCGGCTTTGCCCGGTCTCACCTCGGCGCCGGGCAGGCCGAGCGATCGGACGTTGTCGCGGATCGTTCTCGCGGCGCGGGCGTCGGCCTCCACGAGCAGGGTGTGGGCCGCGCCTCTGGAGAGGGCCTCCAGGCCCACGGCGCCGGAGCCGGCGTACAGGTCGAGGACCCGTTCGCCGTCGAGGGGGCCGCCGAGGAGGGACTGCCAGGTGGAGAAGAGGCCCTCCCGGGCACGGTCGGAGGTGGGGCGGGTGCCGTTGCCCGGCGGGACGGCGAGGCGGCGTCCGCCGGCGGCGCCGGCGATCACGCGGGTCATCTTGGGTCCTTGGTCGAGGAGGCGGCTGTGGGTCCAGTCTGGCAGCCGGAGGTGAGGGGTGCGTTCTGCCGTGGGCGACTGCGGGTCGGCGGAGGGTTCGCCTGATGGGGTGCCGCCTGATCAGCATGGGCGACCGCGGGTCCGTCGTGGTTGCTCGCGCAGTTCCCCGCGCCCCTTCGGGGCGCTGCACCTCAGCCCTTGTCCAAGTACTGCTCCCTCTCCTCGTCCAACAGGGCGTTCAGGGCTGTCCGCAGCGCGGGGAGGTGCTCCAGGTCGGGGTCGGCCGCGACCACCGCCGCCGCTTCCTCCCTCGCCTCCGCGATGATCTCCTCGTCGTCGATGACGGTGAGCATGCGGAGGCTGGTGCGGGCGCCGGACTGGGCCTGGCCGAGGACATCGCCCTCGCGGCGTTGTTCGAGGTCGATGCGGGAGAGTTCGAAGCCGTCGAGGGTGGAAGCGACGGCGCCCAGGCGCTGGCGGGCGGCGCTGGCCTCGGGCATCTCGGTGACGAGGAGGCAGAGCCCGGCGGCGGAGCCCCGGCCCACCCGGCCGCGGAGCTGGTGCAGCTGGGAGACGCCGAAGCGGTCGGCGTCCATGATCACCATGGCGGTGGCGTTCGGGACGTTCACGCCGACCTCGATGACCGTGGTGGCGACCAGGACCTGGGTCTCGCCGGCGGCGAAGCGGCGCATGACCGCGTCCTTGTCGTCGGGGTGCATCCTGCCGTGCAGGACCTCGACCCTCAGGCCCTGGAGGGGGCCCTTGGCGAGCTGGTCGGCGATGTCGAGGACGGCGAGCGGTGGGCGCTTCTCGGCCTCGTCCTCCGGGGACTTCCTGGCCTTCTTCGGGTCGCCGGGCTCGTCGATGTCGTCGCCGATGCGCGGGCAGACCACGTACGCCTGGTGGCCGTTCGCCACCTCCTCGCGGACGCGTTCCCAGGCGCGGGCGAGGAAGTGGGGCTTGTCGGCGGCCGGGACGACATGGCTGGCGATGGGTGAGCGGCCGGCGGGGAGCTGGTCCAGGACCGAGGTCTCCAGGTCGCCGAAGACGGTCATGGCGACCGTGCGCGGGATGGGCGTGGCCGTCATGACGAGGAGGTGCGGCGGCTGTTTGCCCTTGCCGCGCAGGGCGTCGCGCTGCTCGACGCCGAAGCGGTGCTGCTCGTCCACGACGACCAGGCCCAGGTCGTGGAACTGGACCTTGTCCTCGATCAGCGCATGCGTGCCGATGACGATGCCGGCCTCGCCGGTGACCAGGTCCAGCAGGGCCTGCCGACGGGCGGCGGCGCCCATCGAGCCGGTGAGCAGCACCACCTTGGTGGCGTGCTCGGCGCCGCCCAGCATTCCGCCCTCGGCCAGCTCCCCCATCATCTCCGTCACCGACCGGTGGTGCTGCTGGGCGAGCACCTCGGTGGGCGCGAGCATGGCCGCCTGCCCGCCCGCGTCGACGACGGCGAGCATGGCGCGCAGGGCCACCATGGTGTTGTGGGTGACCGTGAAGTTGTCGGTGACGTAGGCATGGCTCGGGTGGGCGACGCTGATGCACTGGACCGGCTTGCGCCCCACATGCTCGACGGCCCGGATCCCCCGCCGCAAGGTGGTGTGTTCCGGCCGGGGGCGCACCTGTTCGGCCTTGCGCGCCGACCTGAACGGTGCGTACCGGTCGGGCAAGGACATCGAGACGTCGAAGGCCTCCCGCTTCGGCAGAAGCGTCGCGTGGCCTCCCAGCGAGCGCACCAACCAGGCGACGTCCTCCGCGAGGCTCCGGGAGACCGAGCAGAACGAGGCGCCGAGGCCGTCTGTGGGGACGGTGCCCCCGGTGTCCATGAGTCCTTGGAGCAGGGCGAGTCGGTTCTTGATCGACGTGTTCCTGAACATGTCGGGGACGAACGTGCCGTGCGACGCCACGCCCCAGAGGTCCAGGTCCCGCAAGGCTTGGACCACCGGGTTGCGAACGCCGCCCGCGGGGCGGGTCGGCTCGATCGTGTGATCGCGTCGGGATCCCTTCACCGGGACCAGCCTGCAGTCTGGGGCCAGGGTCGCCGCCACCGCTTCCCTGGTCCCGTCGTCGGTCATGGACAGACGTAGCTCGTGCCTGAACGAACCGGCTCCCAGGAGAACGCCGAACAGGTAGGGATCGAGAGGCAGCGCGAAGTCGTCTCCGAGATCGACGGGAGTCGCTGTCGGGAGGTACCACTTCGAAGAACCGTCGGCTTCGAAGGTGTCCCGTCGGATCTCCCGAGTCGTCATGACCTCGGGCGCTTGGCCCCGGCGCCACCCGCTCCTCGTGTCGACGATCCAGAGATGCTCGTCGTCGCACTCGACGGAGCTGCCGTCGGACAGCACCAGCCGCCAGACATCACGTTCTCCTTGCGGGAAAACCCCGTCGACCAGCGCGATCTCACCATCGGGCACGACAACCTCGTCCCCCACACGCACATCCTCCATCCGGCGGAAACCGGCGGGAGTAAGCACCAGTGAGTCGAGAGGCTGAGCCTTGCCCGAGCCGACCTCGCCCTGGAGCAGGCGGTGCATCGGGTGTTCGGTCGCCAGGTCGTCGAAGATCTCCCTGGAGACCTTCCGCTGGCCCTCGGTGAGGGTGAAGGGGAGGCGGGCGTCGAAGGCGGTGAGGAGGCCTTCGGGGGCGGGGCGGCGGGCGACGGCGGGGAGCTGGGCGTCGGCGTGGCGGCGGCGGGCGAGGGCGACCTGGAGGACGAAGGCCTCGTCCCACTTGAGGCGGTTGCGGGCGCTGTCCCGGTCCGCCTTGGTCTGGGGGCGGTGGATCTTCAGGAGGGCCTCGGGGAGCGAGACCAGGCCCCGGCCCGCCCGCAACGACTCGGGGAGGGGGTCCACGGCCTCCTGGGCGCTCGGGAGGACCGTCTGGACCGCCTTGGCGATCTTCCAGGACTCCAGCTTGGCGGTGGCCGGGTAGATCGGGATGAGGGCGCCGGCCCAGGTGTCGACGGTCTCCGTGTCGTCGTCGCCGCGCAGCAGTTCGTAGGCCGGGTGGGCGAGTTGGAGTCGGCGGTTGAAGACGGAGACCTTGCCGGCGAAGAGGGCGCGGGTGCCGGGGAGGAGGTCCTTGTGGGGTTTGTGCACGCCGTTGCCGAAGAAGACGAGCTGGAGGCGACCGCTGCCGTCGGTGATGGTGACTTCGAGGCGCTGGCCCTTGCCCCGCGGAGCCTTGGCGGAGGCGAAGCTGTGCAGGCGGGCGTCGGCGACCTGGGCGACCACCGTGACGTGCTCGTCCATCGGCAGGTCGGCGAGGTGGGTGAGCTGGCCGCGCTCCTCGTATCTGCGGGGGTAGTGGTGCAGCAGATCGCCGACGGTGTGCAGGCCGAGGTGCTCGGCCATCACCTTCGCGGTGGCGGCGCCGAGCGTGTTCTTGAGCGGTTCTTCGAGCGCGGGCACGAGATCCATTGCACACCACGCCACTGACAATCCCGTATACGTCCTTGAAATCCGCTGGTCAGGCGGGTCGTTCGCGCCTAGGATGACGCACTCCCGGGCCCAGCAGTCGGGCCCTGCCTCCTCCGTCCGCGGTCACCGTCCGACGGGACCGCCCGACCCCGCCGCCGTCGCCAGAATCCCTCTCCACCGGCGCTGCGACGATGGATTCAATGACCTCACAGTCATCCCAGGCACCCCAGACTCCTCAGGCACCCCAGTCGCCTCACACGTTCCAGGTCGATCTGCGTGGCCTGGTGGACCTGCTCTCGCACCACCTGTACTCCAGTCCGAAGGTCTATCTGCGCGAGCTGCTGCAGAACGCGGTGGACGCGATCACCGCGCGCCGCGCCGAGCAGTCCGACGCGCCCGCCCGGGTACGGCTGTTCGCCGAGGGCGGCACGCTGCGGGTGGAGGACTCGGGCATCGGGCTCACCGAGGCCGATGTGCACAACCTGCTCGCCACGATCGGTCGCAGCTCCAAGCGCGACGACGGGGGCATCCAGGAGGTCCGCTCGGACTTCCTGGGGCAGTTCGGCATCGGGTTGCTCGCCTGTTTCGTGGTCGCCGAGCGCATCCGTGTGGTCAGCCGCAGCGCCCGTACTCCGGACGCGCCGCCCGTGGAGTGGACGGCCGCCGACGACGGCTCGTACACCGTGCGGACGCTGCCCGACGAGGCGCGTCCCGAGCCGGGGACCACCGTGCATCTGGTCGCGCGGCCCGGTGCGGCCGAGTGGCTCTCCCCCGCGCGCGTGCTGACCCTGGCGCGGGACTTCGGGTCGCTGCTGCCGTACGACGTCCGGGTGGGCGACGAGGCGGTCACCGATCTGCCGGCGCCCTGGGACCGGGCGTACCCCTCCCCCGCGGGCCGGCGGGTGGCCCTGGCCCGGCACTGTCACGCCCTGTTCGGGTTCACGCCGCTGGACTCCATAGAGCTGGACGTACCGCTGGCCGGGATCCGGGGCGTCGCGTACGTCCTGCCGACCGCCGTGAGCCCGGCGCAGCGGGCGAGCCACCGGGTGCATCTGAAGGGCATGCTGCTCACCGAGCGGGCCGAACAGCTGCTGCCGGACTGGGCGTTCTTCGTGCGCTGTGTCCTCGACACGGACAGCCTGCGGCCCACGGCGTCGCGGGAGTCGCTGTACGAGGACGAGACGCTGGCGGCCGTGCGGGAGGCGCTCGGCGAGCGGATCCGGGGCTGGCTCACGGGGCTCGCCGCGGGTGATCCGGAGCGGTTGGCGGCCTTCCTGTCGGTGCACTACCTGGGTGTGAAGGCGCTGGCCCGGCACGACCGGGAGATGTTGCGCACGATGCTGCCGTGGCTGCCCTTCGAGACGACCGACGGGCGGCTGTCCCTGGAGGAGTTCGCGCAGCGGCACCCGGTGGTGCACTTCACGCGGACGGTCGAGGAGTACCGGCAGGTCGCGCCGATCGCGTCCGCGCAGGGCGTCGGGGTCGTCAACGGCGGTTACACGTACGACAGCGAGCTGGTCGAGGCGCTGCCGTCGGTGCGTCCGGGGACGGTGGTCGCCGAGCTGGACGCCGACACGGTGACCGCGCACCTGGACGTGCTGGACCCGGACGACGAGCTGGCGCTGGCGGGCTTCCTGTCGGCCGCGCGGGCGAAGCTCGACCCCCTGGGCTGTGACGTGGTGCTGCGGGCCTTCCATCCGTTGTCGGTGCCCGCGCTGCACCTGGACGACCGGTCCTCGCGGCACGAGCAGGCCCGTGCGGAGGCGGAGGAGCAGGCCGACGACCTGTGGGCGGGCATCCTCGGTTCGCTGCGGGGCAGCGCCCCGCGCGCGCGGCTGGTGCTCAACCATCTCAACCCGCTGATCCGGCGGATCAGTTCCCTGTCCGACCGGGAGCTGATCGGGACGGCCACGGAGTCCCTGTACGGGCAGGCCCTGCTGATGGCCCAGCGGCCGCTCAGGCCTGCGGACTCGGCGCTCCTGAACCGCGCCTTCATCGGCCTGCTGGAGTGGGCCACGCACACCGAGCCGGGGTCCGGCCCGGGTCAGGGGTCCGGTCCGGGCTTCGGGGAGGGTGGTCGCCGGTGAGTGACGTCGTGGACGCCATGGACTTCGACGAGCTGCGTCGGGCCATGGCGGAGAACTACGAGCAGCCCGAGGGTCCGGCGCGCAACGCGCGCGCGGAGCGACTGCTCGCCGAGGCCGAGAAGCTGAACGTGCCCCTCGCCGTGATCGAGGCGCTCGGGCACCAGCTGAAGGTCTACAACTACAGCTCCGAGAAGGCGAAGATGTTCGTCCCCTTCGCGCGTCTGCTGCGCATGTGGGACGAACGGCCGGAGGACTTCGACGAGTACGAGGTCCACTCCCTGCACTGGGTGTTCAAGTGGATGTCGGCCGGCATGCTGAACCAGCCGCACATCCCGCTGGCCTCCATCGAGAAGTGGCTCGGCGAGATGGAGCACCGCTACCGGCTCGCGGGGCACTCGGAACGGGCCGTGCGCAGCGCCGAGTTCAGTGTGGCCGCGCACATCGGCGACCTGGCCCGGGCCGAGCGGGCGTACGGGGCGTGGCTGGCCGCCGACCGCGACACGATGGCCGACTGTCACGCGTGCGAGCTGCACGGGCAGGGCTGGTGGCGGGCGCGGCGGCGCGAGGACGCCGAGGCGCTGGAGCTGTGGGCGCCGGTCCTGGAGGGCGAGTACACCTGCGCCCACGAGCCGCACACCGTCCTGGCGTCCTCGCTGGTGCCGCTGCTGCGCCTGGGGCGCCCGGACGAGGCTCGCGCGCACCATCTGCGCGGTTTCCGGCTGGTGCGGGCCATGGAGAGCATGCGGGGCGCGTACGCGGACCACGTGGAGTTCTGCGCCCTGACCGGCAACGAGGCGCGCGGCCTGGAGCTGCTGGCCGAGCGTCCGGCGTACTTCACCGATTCCGGGGACCCCCGCAGCAAGCTGGACTTCCTGAGCGTGGTGGCCCTGCTGATGGACCGCCTCACGGCGCGCGGGCTGGGCGAGCAGACCGTCCCCGGTCCCGCCGGCCGCGCGTGGACCGCCCGCGAACTGGCCTCCCACGCGCGCGAGGAGGCCCTTTCGCTGGCCGCGCTCTTCGACGCGCGCAACGGCACGGCGTACGTCAGCACCCATGTCCGGGAGCGGATGGACCAGCGCCCCCTGCTGGACCGGCTGCCGCTGGGGGTGCGGGCGCAGCGGGCCCCGGTGACGGTGCCCGCGCCCCGGAAGCCCGCCGAGGAGGAGACGGCGACCACCGCGGCCCCGGAGGGCCTGCCCGGCCTCCTCGCCGAGGCGCGGCGGCTCTCCGCGTCCCTGCATCCCGGTTCCGTCGAGGCCTGGGCCGCCGTGGCACGCGCCGCCGACAGCGAGGGCGCGGACCTGGACGCCTGGGACCGCGCGGAGATCGTCGACCACGAGGCGATCGGTCTCGGGCCGGAGGGCCTCCCCCTCTTCGAACGCGCGGCCGAGATGTACGAGGCGGCCGGCGACCCCGGTGAGGCACTGGCGGCACGCGCGCGCGGGGCGAACGTCCACGCCCTCACGGGTCAGGTGGATGCCGCCGTGGAGCTGATCTCCGAGCCGTACGAGCGGATCCTCGCCCTCTGGTCGAGCGGCGGGACGGGTGCGCGGCAGACGGCGTCCGTGCTGGTGGGGCGGGCGCGGATACTCGTGCAGCGGATGCACGAGGCCGACGACGCCGACGCGGTGGCCCTGGCCGAGGCCGCCGTGCGGGAGCTGGCGGACTTCGTCGAGCCGCGCCGCGCGGAGGACGTACGGCTGGCCTCGCGGGCCGCGGAGGCGCGGGCGATGCTCGGGGAGCTGGCCGCGCACGGCGGGGACGCGGAGGCCGCCGCCGCACTGTTCGCGGAGGCCGCGGAACGGTATGTGGCGGCCGGGCTGCCGTGGTTCGCGGTGCAGTACGAGGCACGGCTCGCCGGGCTGGCCCAGCACCTGGGAGATCTGGAGACCGCGGAGCGGGCGGCCCGGGCGGCGTTGGAGCACGGCGGGACGGAGCTGGAGCCGGTGGGCCACGCCCAGCTGCGCCTTCAGCTGGCCGAGCTGCTGGGCGCCGGGGAGCGGGTGGAGGAGGCCGCCGAGCACGCCCTGGAGGCGGCGCACTGGGCCGACGAGGCGGGCGAGGGGCCGACGCTCGGCACCTGGGCCCGGCATCTGCTCGGCGGGTTCCTGCTGCGGTTGGGGCGCTGGGCGGAGGCGGCCGAGGTGCTGGAGTCGGCGCTCCCGGATCTCACCGCCGAGACGCACGGGGACGGGGCCGTCGCGCAGACCCTGTGGTGGCTCGGCGACTGCCACACCGAGCTGGGCGAGCATCGGGAGGCGGCGGAACGGTGGCTGCGGGCCGCCGACATCGCCCGGCACTGGCCCGAGCAGCGCGACCACGCCATGCTCGCCCATCTCGCCGCCGAGGCGCTCGCGCGGGCGGGGCTGCCCGCCGACGCCGACCGGGCGTACGCGCGCGCGGTCGACCTCTGGGGCGAACTGGGCAACGTCCACGGGTACGTGCGGGCGTTGCGGGCGCGGGCGTGGTACGCGGCGCGGGAGAGCCGCGAGGGGGCGGGGCCCGCGACCCTGGACGAGGCCCGGGAGCTGATGGGGGACGCGGTGGTGGGCTGCGAGGCGGCGCTGTCCGACGTCGCCGGCGAGGAGCACCGGCGGCGGATCGTCGCGGAGCTCGGCGAGACGTACCGGCAGTTCGGCGACCTGCTCGCCCGGTCGGTGGCCGAGGACGCGGAACTCGCCTCGTTCGGGCCGGTGTTCGAGGAGGCGCTGGGGTTCGTGGAGCGGGCGGTGTCGGTGTACGAGTCCCTGGGGCCGGACTTCCTGGGCGCGCGTACCGCCGCGGAGTTGGCGGCGGGGTGGTTGGAGGCGGACCTTCGGCGGGGTGGTGCGGCTGCCGAGCGGGCGCGGGGTGTGCTGGCCGCGTTCGCCGACGGGGGTGACGACGACGAGACGGTGGTGGCTCGGCGGATGGAGGCGGAGCGGCTGTTGGAGGCGGCGGGGCTGGGCTGAGCAGCGCGGCAGGGCGTACGCCCGGGTTTCCTCGCCCCCGCCGCCCCTACCCGTCCCATCCCCAGGGGCTGCGCCCCTTCGACCCCCATCCGCGGGTCCGGTGGGGGCTGGTCGCGGGGGTGCCCCCGCCCCCCGGACGGCGGCGCGCCCGTCCAAAGGGGGGGGGGGGCCGGGCGGGACGGGGGCCGGGGGGGGGGGGGCGTGGTAAATCTCTTCTCCACGCCGTTCAGCAGCAACGCCCCCCTGACGGCCCCCCCGGTACACCACCGTGTCCACCGCCAGATACCCCTCC